>DUAL01000172.1:560-3634 GCA_012960835.1 Flavobacteriales bacterium
GCGATCAATATGCTTCTGAACATCTGGAAGTACATGCAGAAAAATTAGACTGGTGGTTAAAAAGATTAAGAAATTATGGATCTTTATTTTTAGGAGAAGAAACAACAGTAGCTTACGGAGATAAATGCTCTGGAACAAACCATATTTTACCAACCAAAGGTGGTGGAAGATATACAGGCGGATTATTTGTTGGAAAATTTATTAAAACATTAACATTCCAAAGAATGACAAAAGAAGCCACAGAACTAGTTGGTTCTGCTGCAGCTAGGCTTGGTAGAGCAGAAGGTATGGAGGCTCATGCTAGAACAGCAGACGTAAGACTAAGAAAATATGGCTTTTTAAATTAATGTATGCATTAGTCTATACTGAAACTCAAAAAATTGAATATCGAGAAGAAAAAAATCCTACAGAGAAACAAGGTGAAAGTATTTTAAAAATACAAGCTTCAGGAATCTGCGGTTCTGATATGCACGCTTACCACGGAAAAGATGATAGAAGAATTCCACCACTAATCTTAGGTCATGAAGTTAGTGGAATAATCCAAAATGGAAAATTTAAAGATAAAACAGTAGTTCTTAATCCTCTCATAAGTTGTGAAAAATGTGATTATTGTAAAAATAAAAGAGAACACTTATGCCCCGAGAGAACTATGATTGGCATGAGCAGACCAATTAAAAGAGAAGGAGGGCTAGCTGAGTTAGCTTCAGTGCCTGAAAAAAATATTTATGAGGTACCAAAAGCTTTAGACACTAAAGAAGCAGCTTTAGCAGAACCAACGGCTGTCGCTCTACACGCTGTGATATTAGCAGAACAAACATTAAAAAAATCATTAGCAGAAAGTAAAGTCCTAGTTCAAGGTGCAGGAGCAATTGGATTATTGTGTGGTCTAATTTTATCAAAAGATAAAAATTGCAAAAATATTGTTTTATCTGATCCAAATAAAAAAAGACTTGATGAATGTTCTAAATATTTAGATGCAAAATTTGTAAATCCTACGGACAAATCAATTAAAGAAAATGATTTTGATCTTGTAATGGATTCAGTTGGTTTAGAAGTAAGCAGACAACAAGCTATTCATGTTGTTTCTCCAGGAGGATCAATAGTTCACATAGGTTTAACCCAACCATCTGGGGCTTTTAATTTTAGAAAGTTAACTATCCAAGAAATAACATTAATCGGAACTTATTGTTATACAAACAATGATTTTAAAAATACTTTAAATCTTCTTACTAATAAAAAATTAGGATCTTTAAAATGGATTGAATACAGAGAGCTTAAAAAAGGAGCAGAAGCTTTTAAAGAAATTCATGACGGCACTTGCGTAGCGCCAAAAATCATTTTAATTCCTTAGTTCGTCCTAAGGTTGTGGAAAAATTGTATAATAGAAACATAAAATTAATATTGCCAAGTTAGTATTAATTTTGATTAAATAAAAAAAACTTAAAGGAGAATAAATGGCAAAATTTATGAACATAGTAAGATGTAAAGTTAAATCACCACATAGAGAAGAATATCTTAAAGTTTGTGATGAGATGCCAAGATTTAATGGGCAGATCTCTGCTAAATTTGTAGAAACTGCAAAAAATGAATTTACTATGATTGGTGAATGGAATTCTGAAGATGATGTCGCTAAAGCAAGACCAGAAATGATAAAATTTTTGGATAAGCTTAGACACACTTTAGAAGAATTGTCGCCAGAGTTAGGGGTAACCGATCCTTCTTCTGGTACAGTTGTAATCGAGAAATAAGAAAGGAGGAAAATAATTATTTTTTTTTATAATTTATACAAATTAAGGTGTCGGTGAACTTTATATGATTTTTAAAGTTAGATTTAATTTCTTCGACACCTCTTGTTATTTCTTTTTTAGAAAGATTCAATAGACAAGAGATGTATCTATTTTTTATCATTTTTATATATTTTGATTTTGACATTGATACTTTAAAATTAAAATGACTAATTTTATATTTATTAAGGTTTTTCTTTATTTTCTTTAATAAATTTTCATCTCTTTTTAGACCTGAGTTTAGTTTAATTTTCATTTTTTTAAAACTTGGTATTTTATTGTTTCTTGTTTTAAGTGAAAAAATTAATATTTGGCCTCTGTTATTAAGTTGTTTTTTAGTAAGACCCAATAAAGAATCCAGTTTATTTTTTGAGGAAAATTTAGGTTTTGGCTCAATAATTTCTTCCGATTGTATTTTTGATTTTTTCCATTCATAATATTCATAATTGCCCTCAAACATCCGGATATCCCCTCCCCCTACTTCGCAGGTAAGATTAGTGACATTATTTAAAAAATGCCTGTCATGGGAAATACACACAATGGAACCTGTAAACTGATCCAGGCTTTTTTCAACTACGTTCCTGGAAACAATATCCAGGTGGTTAGTAGGCTCATCCAGCAGGAGTAAATGTGCCGGATTAACCAGCATCTGCGCCAGAGATACCCGGGCTTTTTCTCCACCAGAAAGGACCTTCACATGTTTTTCAATCTCATCTCCCGTAAATAAAAAACTTCCCAGATAAGTACGAATCTCTGTTTCGCTCCACTCCTGGTTCGCCTTTCTAATTGACTCAAAGACAGTTTCCCCTGGATCTAGGATTTCCAGCTGATGCTGGGCATAATAGGCTCTATCCACATTGGCACCGATACGCACTACACCGCCAGTCACATCTTCCACACCGGCCAGCATTTTTAATAAAGTCGATTTCCCTGCACCGTTATGCCCTACCAGTCCAATTTTCTGCCCCCGTTCCACGGTCAGGCTCATATCCTTAAATACTTTAACAACATTCCCGTAATTTTTTGTTACATTGCGGCAGGATACCACATTCTGGGGCAATCGATCAGGCTGAGGAAATCTCATGTTCATAGCATGATTGTGTTCTGAAGGTGGTTCAATCTTTTCCATTTTATCCAGCATTTTTACCCGGCTCTGAACCTGAGTTGCTTTTGTGTTCTTGTAGCGAAACCGTTCGATAAACCGCTCTGTATCTTTTATCTGCTTCTGCTGGTTTAGATAGGTCGCCCGGTGCTGTTCCAACCGCAGGGATTTTTCATCCTTATATTTCG
>DUAL01000173.1:0-15326 GCA_012960835.1 Flavobacteriales bacterium
GTTCCATCTTCATATGTAACACCATGGACATTCACATTTGTTGTTCCTATGCGTACTCCAAAATCTATATCTGGATCATTTGTTGGGTCAGATGCGATTAAAGATTGATTTACTGTAAATTTTAATACAAAATCTTTCGATATACTATCTGTTGTTAACATACCATAACCATTACTATAATATAGATTTATATGATATTAAAATCTAATCATGAAATTAATCAATAAAAATTTGACTATTATTGTGTCGACAGGACAAGGTAGATTGCACTTATTAGAGAGTGCACAGTCTTTAAATAATAAAGATATTCAGGTAAAAGTTATTACGGGATGGTTGCCATCAAAGTATATACCCAATGTGTTGATTGATTTTTTTGGTTTTTTTCTTGGCAGGAGTAAATTATCTGTCGGCCTAAGAAAAAGAAATTTGTACAATATTAAATCAACCCATATTTTTAGTTGTTGGAAATCTGAATTTTTGATACAGATATTGTTCTTATTATCTAGTATTGGAGTTCTTAAAAGAGATTTAGCAGCCACCATAGGCTGGAAAATGTTTGGATATGAATCAAGAAAATATATCAAACAAGCTGATATATTCCATGTTAGGAGTGGTTCGGGACAAGGAAATGCCATAAAAAAAGCAAAAGAAAATGGAATGAAAGTTGTGGTGGATCATAGTATTGCCCACCCTTTAGAGCTGTATCAACAATTATTAAAGGCAAATAATGGGCACAGTAAGGATATTGATTTTGGAGAGGATAGTCGATTCTGGAATATGGTATTAAAAGACTGCCATGATGCTGATTTGATACAAGTTAATTCCACGTATGTAAAGGATAGTTTTGTTAAAAATGGATTTGATGCAGATAAGTTAAGGGTGGTTCATTTGGGTGTAAGGCAAGATTTTCTGAGTATTAAGACAAATTACGCTATTCAAGGAGTTCCGAATATTTTATTTACAGGCGGGTTTGGACTTAGAAAAGGTGCAAACATTATTATAAAAACTGTATCTGAACTTAATAGAATGGGTGTAAGGTTTAATCTTAATATTGTGGGTTCGATAATGAACGATTTATCTATCCCTAGTGAGTTTTCCGACCTTCCAAATGTAAAGATGCATGGTCACGTTGAGCAAGATAAATTAAAAGCTTTTTTCTTGTCTTCTGATTTGTATATTTTCCCTTCGTATTGCGAGGGTTCAGCTCAATCTTTAAAAGAGGCAATGGCGGCAGGGCTACCTGTCATAGCAACCAAACAGGGCGGTGCACCGATTATAGATCGAGAAAATGGCATTATTATATTAGATGATTCGGTTGATGAACTCATCCAATCTATTGTCGAATTATTGGGTAATGAGAGTCTAAGGGCTGAGATTGGGAAAAATGCAAGCAGTACGATTGGTAGTAATCATACGTGGGATAAGTATGCTTATAATACATTGAAGATATATAAAGAATTATTAACCAAATAGTCCGATTTATGAAAATTAAAAAGAGCTCAACATTAATGTTTCTGTATGCAATAACAGCAAGATTGCATATTGATTTTATTGGGAGATTGATGGCATCAGAGATATTAGCAATCATTCAATTGTCCTTTGTTAATATTTCCTCTGTATTTAAAAAAAATAAAGCGCTAAGAATTATTACCTATTGGGTATTGGTGTTATTAATTGCACAGGTGGTAAGCGATATTTACAATAACTCTAGTGTGACTACTAGTTTAAAAGGGGTTTCGGTTCTAGTATTCATGATGGTTTCAGTTGTATTTTTTATTGCTCAACTAACAAAAAATAAAAAATCTATTTTTTTCTATTTTTTTGGGATGAGTGTTATAGCGCTGTTTTTACCAGATTACCCGTATAAATCAATTTCTCACCCACAATTTTTTAAAGTCTCAATTTTTCCAATAATAATACCGCTAGTATTGACTGCTTCATATTTTTCATATAAAAAATATCATTTAACTGCTTATCTATTTATATTAATTACCTTTATTGCTTTTATGTTTGATTCTAGGTCATACGGCTTAATATTTTTAATTAGTGCTGTAATTTTATACCTGTATGAAATTGATTTTCGCCCCAACCCTAAAAAAACACTATTATCATTTTTTATACTAACGAGTATCTTTTATTCAATGTATGCACTTTATGTTCATAATGTTATTAGTGGAAATATTTCTGGTCCATCAACTCAACAAATATTAAAACTTGATAACCCATTTAATCCAATTGAATTGTTGCAATATGGCAGGGTAGATACATTTGTTGGCATTAAAGCGGCAATGGACAAACCTATGATGGGGCATGGGTACATGCCTATAGATCATAATCGTCACTATATTGAAATTAAAGAAGAAATGCTTAGAAAAAGTATTAATCAGCAAAGTGCGTTAATACCAGTTCATTCAGTCATAATTGGCGCATGGGTTTATGCTGGTATCATTGGCTTGGTTGCAATAATAAGCATTTATAGCTACTTAATTATTTTATTTTATCAAATATATTTATCTAGATCTTTTGATAGATATATGCCAATTTTAATTTTTTCAGTGGTAATGATGACGTGGAATATGTTGTTCTCTCCCTATGGGCATTTAAGAACTACTATTCCAATTATCATTGCACTACTTTTAGCCTTAAGTCAACAAAAGGAAAATTCTAATTTTTCATGAAGATATGCTTTTTAACCACGGGAGATATTGTTTCAATAGGGCAAATTAAACGTGCCACAGGCATGGCTGTACCATTAGCTGATTTAGGTGTAGAGGTTTCTATAGTGTTGTTAGATACAATTAATAATAGAGCCCGAGTTAAGTTAGAGTGTCCTGAGGCAAATATCTTGTGGTTTAGTCAGTCAAATATGTTGTTAGAGGTAATGCAAAAGAATAGGCTGATAAAGAAGTTAAACCCTGATTTAGTTTACGTTAGTACTTTTGGTTTTAGAAACTTTATTCTAGATATTTTGAGTAAACGTAGGACTTATGTTGTGGAGCATTCAGAGTTAGGGTCGTCATTTAAAGACTCTACTTTGCTAAAGCGTTCGTCCGTGTTAATGTTAGAGCACGTTTCTATACTACTATTTTCTGGGCATATTGTAGCCAGTATGTATTTAAAAAAACATTTTGAGAGTCATGGCATAACATCTTTCTTAGGAAAGAGAAAGATTTTGTATTCACCATATGCATATTCAACACAATTGAATAAGGTAGATGTTGAGTTATCGAATTTGCTAAAAAAACAGATTAAAGGCAGAAAAGTCATTACCTATATGGGAACGCTTGTTAGAAACTATGGCATATTTGAGATAATAAAGGCAGTTGAACAACTAACAAAAAAATATAATAATTTTTTATTAGTTGTGATTGGTGGGGGTGTTGATAAAGATTTTATGCTAAGCGAAATTAGAAGTAAAAATCTAGATAATTACGTACATGTAGCTGGATATGTAGATGAAAAATATTTGGCCACCTATTTTTTGGTTACTGATGTTTTTATTGCGCCATTAAAAAATACAATTCAAGATTGGGCAAGATGCCCAAGCAAAATTTTTATGTATTTGCCCTTTAATAAGCCAATAGTTACTTGTGACATAGGAGAGTCAAGAGTTTTATTTTCAGAACAAGATTTTTTCTATCAGCCTGAAGATGCTAAATCAATGGCTAATGCATTGAGCAATGCGATGGCTATAGAAAAAGATTGGGAGGCGCATATTGACGTAAATTTACACACGTGGGATTATCGAGCGGGGGATTTTCTTAATTGGGTATCTGTTAATTGGGGGGTAGTGAATGAGCAATCAGTCGACTGAAAATCTCAAAACTTATAGATTAACCAAGCCCAAAAAACACCATTTTTTTGGTTTTCATGATTTATTGATTAGCAATAAAAAAGGAGACAAGGTGTTGTCATTACAGGTTGATGATATCGATCATCCGCCACGAATTGGACAAAAAGCTAATATTGGTTTTATTGACGATGATAGTAACGAATTTCATTATATTGCTAGTACAACGGCATGGAATTTTCCACAAGGCGCAAGACTTCAGTGGGTTGGCGATACTGATAAAATTATTTTTAATGATAAAGTTGGTGAAGATTGGGGTGCAAGATTATTTGATGCCAATAGTAAGCTTGAGGTTGATAATTTCCCATATCCTATCCATGTCCTGGATGCAGATTCAATGACGGGGTTTTCTATTAATTATTCAAGGTTGCATAGGCTTGGTGGATATGGCTATATTGGCTTTGATGATAAGTATAAGGATGCGGGAGCACCAATTCATGATGGAATAAATAAAATCAACTTAATTACCAAAAGAGTAGAGTTGATTGTTTCAATAGCCGATATTGCTAATTTTGAAATGAGTCAGGGAAGTGGCCATCATTATTTAACACATTTATCATTAAACCCGTCATGCACTAGAATTGCTTTTTTGCATAGATATAGACTTGAAGATGGTGGCGAGATGACACGATTAATGACACTTGGCGTAGATGGGTCAGATTTAAAGTGTTTAATATTGGGCTTTTTAAGCCATTTTGATTGGAAAAAAGATGGGCAGATTTTGATATGGGGAAGAAAAAATCAGGCAATTGCAAATTTGCGAGACAGTAAGCTTTTATCTAATTCAGTGTTATCAAAAGTGATTAAACTTGTTAAGCCAATTGTACGAAAAGTAATAGGCAGTTCAAATATCATGAGTATGCATTTTATGTTGATCAATGAGAGTAATCAACAAGTAGAGCAAATCTCGCACGATGTTATTAATTCTGATGGCCATCCTATGATTAATCCAATTAATAGAGATTGGATGATAAATGACACTTATCCTAATAAGGAAGGTGTTAGGTTTCTAATGCTGTATAACTTTAAAACCAATACAAGGGTTGATTTAGGAAAATATAGAATGTTAGATAAGGTGCCAAATACCAAAATTGTTGAAGAATTTTCATTAGTGCTTGACCCTTCGATTAGATCAGTATTTAAGGCAGAACAATATGCTTTTACAAGGAGTGGGTTGCACTGTGATTTGCACCCAAGATGGTTGGCAGATGGGAAATCTGTTGCATTTGACTCTATACATGAAGGAATGAGGCAAATTTATATAATAGATGTTTCCAATATATTGGAAGGCAGTTAATGAAAAGTAACGCAGAGTTAGTTGAGAATTATCGTGATTATTATAAGAAATCTGAAAGAAAGTGGAGAGAGTTGTGCGCTAAAGAAAAATCAGATCATATCTTAACATTGTGTAAAAATAAAGAATTTAATCGAGTTCTTGAAATTGGTGCTGGAGAAGGTGCGGTCTTACAAGAGCTTTCTAAACGGAATTTTTCAAAAAAGCTATACGCCCTAGAAATATCTGATTCTGCTGTTGATTGTATTAACAATAGAGACATTCCACAGCTAAAGAAAGCTGGTTTGTTTGATGGTTATAATACTAAATATCAAGATAAATATTTTGACCTTGTTATATTGAGTCATGTAATAGAGCACGTAGAACACCCGAGGTTGTTGTTGTATGAGGCAAGAAGAATTGCAAAATATGTTTTTGTAGAGGTCCCTCTTGAAGATAATCATTCAATGAGAGATAATTTTAAATTTGATACGGTTGGTCATTTAAATTACTATAATTCAAAAACTATAAAGTTTCTTCTCCAGTCTTCGGGTTTACGAGTAATTAAGCAGTCAATTTCGAATCCTAGTAAAGAAGTTTTTAAGTTTCAACAGGGAAAAATTGGCCTTATTAAGTATTACATCAAGGAAATCATGCTTAAGTTATTTCCTAATGCTGCACCAAATATTTTTACCTACCAATCATTTATTTTGACAGAAAGTAAAGACAAACTTTATAGTTAATATCGATGCGCGTCAATATTCAACAGCCTGCCTTACCCAATTATCGTCATGCGCTTTTCAAGCAACTATCAAAACAGGTGGATATTGATTTATGCGTATATTATTCGAGCGTCGACCACACTTTGCCAAACGTTGTAACTAATGATTACAAATCAAAATATTATCCAATACATCGATTTCACATATTCAAGAAATATTATTTTTTGTGGCATTCACCCCAATGGTTCTGCTCGTCTAAAGTAGTATCAGATGTTGTTATTCTATCTTGGGACCTGCATTATCTTAGTTTGTTACCATCAATTCTACGAGCCAGATTTAATCGTATTCCTGTGATTCTATGGGGTCATGGGTTTTCAAAAAATGACAATTGGTTTAAAAGCAATATTAGGCGATGGGTTTCGAAGCTTTCATCTAGTATTATTTTGTATGATTATCATACTGCGGAAGCATACATTAAGCTTGGGTTTAATAATAGTAGAATCTTTGTCGCTCCTAATTCTATAGATCAGTCTGTAATAAGTATGTCAAAGAAGTATTGGGGCCAGTGTGAAAGCAAACTACAGTCTTTTCAAAAAGAAAACAAGATCGACACTGAAGCTACTATTGTTTATATAGGTAGAGTATATTTTGAGAATCGACTTGATACTTTGATAAGGGCTTTGTCTAGAATGAAGTGTAATTTCCCAAGTATAAAGCTAATCGTAATAGGTGCAGGTGATATTGAAATAGCTAAGTTGAAGAGTTTATCAGAAAGAATAGGAGTGTCTGAAAATATACTTTGGGCTGGTGCTATTTATAATGAACAAGATATAGCAAAATGGATGCTGTCATCAACGATTTTTTGTTATCCAGAAAATATAGGTTTAAGCATTATGCATGCTTTTGGGTATGGTCTTCCAGTTATTGCTAGTGATAATATAAAATCTCATAACCCTGAAATCCACTCTTTAAAGCCTAATATTAATGGTCTGCTCTATGAAAATAACTCTTTAGATAGTTTAGTTTCTACTTTAACCAAAGTATTGAGTGACAAGATTCATTGCAAGGTTCTATCTAAAAATGCTTTAGAAACTGTTGAGCAGGAGTTTAATATCAATCAAATGGTATTTGGGTTCAAACAAGCAATTGATTATCCATATTTTAAAAAAAATGAACAATAAAGTAACAGTTATTCATACTGTAGGAAAGCTATTCAAGTACAGCGGTGTTACTGATGTAATTCTACATTCTTCTAGTGTAATAGCATCAGAAGGACACGAAGTTATTGTACTTGCTTGGGATGATTATGACTCAGTTGATGTAAACTTGTTTCATGATAAAGTAACCGTAATATTGTTAGCCAACCAAGGGAGTGTTTTTTATAAATTATGGCGTTATTCAAAGACGCTAGTTAAGCTTGTTAAAACAAATAGAAATACTGTAATTCACAATCATGGTTTGTGGCAAGAGTCTAATATTTCTTCAGGTATTGTATCCAAAATATACGGCGTGCCATTGGTGATTAGTCCGCATGGCATGCTTGAATCATGGTCGATGAACCATAATAAATATAAAAAAATATTGCCGTGGTTTTTATACCAAAGACTATTATTAAAATACGCAAAATATATTCACGCTTGTTCTATTATTGAGAAAAATAATATCTTAAAAATAATTTCTAATGCTGATATTTGGATAAATACTTTGGGTGTGTGTATTACACCCCTACAGAATAAATCTGCATCAAAAAATGTTTTATTTTTTTCACGCATCCATCCAAAAAAAGGGGTGATGGAGTTGGTTAAAACTTGGAAAATATTAGATTCAACTGATTGGACGTTATCTATTGTTGGGCCAGGAGAGGAGAAATACTTAAAATCTATTAACGATTATATTAAACAAAATAATATGGATGGTAACGTGAAAGTAATTGGTGCACTTTATGGTGAGGATAAGCAAGATGTGTTTAGGAAGTCGTCCTTATTTGTTTTACCAACATATTCTGAAAATTTTGGTATAGTTGTTGCTGAAGCATTTATGGAGCGTCTACCAGTCATCACAACTAATGCTACACCATGGGTCGGTTTAGATAAAAGAGGATGTGGATGGACAATTCATCCTACTGAAAATGACCTGTTATTAACACTACAAGAAGCGATGAAGTTAGAGGTTGCTGAACTTAATAAAATGGGAGAAATTGGACGAGACTGGATGATAGATAAATTTTCCTGGGAAGTGTTTGGAAAAAAATCTTTAGAACTATACCAAAAAATTATTTTAAAATGAAAAATGAATTAAACAAGGCACAGTTGAATATTGCAAACATAACTGCAGCGAACAAAGCGAAACGCTTATTGTGGAAAATAGTATGGTTGTTGTTTTTTCGCCCAAGCCCGGTTTTTTTACATCAGTGGCGTTGTCTTTTACTAAGATTATTTGGTGCAAATGTAGATAGTAAAGCATTACCTTACCCAAGCGCCAAAATATGGGCCCCATGGAATTTAACCATGGATGAGTATAGTTGCTTAAGCCACAATGTGGACTGTTATTGTGTTGATAAAATTAAAATAGGCAAACATGCCACTGTTAGTCAGCGTTCATTTTTATGTAGTGCCACGCACGATTATTCAAAAAAAATCACCCCACTACCTTTGATGACGGCACCTATTAATATTGAGTCATATTCGTGGGTCACCTCTGATGTTTTTATTGGGCCAGGAGTGACTATTGGTAAAGGGTCTGTTGTGGGAGTAAAGTCAGTCGTTATTAATAGCACATTGCCTTGGAGTGTTGTTGCTGGAAACCCGGCAAAACATATAAAATATAGAGATATTTTGGATTAAATATAAAGGTTTTTTTTGCATTCTACAGTTGGCATTTAATGTTACACACTTATAGCTTAATTTATTTTTTTAGATTTAAATGTATTAGCAATAAGTATTAAAAATATTGAAAGAAAAAATCCAATAATAAATGCCACCACAATCATGCGAATTTTTTTTGATTTGGTCGGCTTATTCCTGATAATAATTTTTCCAACTATCTTTGCAGTTTTTAAACTATTTTTATCAGTCACCATTAAGGACAATTTTTTATCATTTAATACAGCTATTTCTTGATGATCGTCTTTAGGGTGCTTGTTTTTTATTAGATTAATTAATTCATCAATAAGAGAAATTTTCTTATTTTTCATTGATAGAATTCTATTAAAGTTATTGACATCATTTGATTGCATATAGCTCACAACCTGACGTATATTATCAACTGCTAACTCCTTTGATAATGCCTCTGCCTTTATTTCAAACATAGTCTTAGCTTTAAAATCTCTGTTAAAAATAGAGTTAATATATGGAGTTCTACTTTTATCATAAACAAACAAAAAATTTAATTCTCTTAGCAACTCAGGTAATTTCTGCAATTGACTGTTTTGGTAATTTCCAGTTTTAATTAGCGCTGTTGCCTCATAGGTTGATGATTTATTAGATACATAGATTCCAGTTAGAATTGTTATAGTTACAGTAATAACAATAATTAATTTTTTCTGTAACCATAAAGTATCAAATAATTCTCCTAAGTTAATTTCATCTTTTGAATAATTATTTTTTTGCATATGTTTTTGATTTAGTATAAGTTTAACTTATACGATTTTATCAACTTATAATGGTTGAATTATAAGTTTTTTTTTCAATGGAAAGGTAGGATAATTTTTAAAATTATCTTAAAAACTTTAAAAGAATGGATGGTATTCCATTTAATTAAAGGCACAAACTATTAGAAAATAACTCTTCAATTTTTACAATTTAATAATATGAATATTGTTACCTTACCAAAAACATCATTGATTGTATCGAGATTTGGTTTTGGCACTTCGTCTTTACATCATATTTTTTATGAAAAAGATCGTCAAAAGTTATTAAACAAAGCTTTAGATTTTGGATATACGCATTTTGATACAGCCAGAATGTATGGTGACGGAATGTGTGAGAAAAGCCTGGGAATTTTTTTTTCGAAGGTGTCAAGAGATAGCGTAACTGTAGCAACTAAATTTGGAATCAGGGCAAACTCGTTGCATGAGAGGTATCCTGTACTTATGTATGCTAACAAAATAGTCAAAAAGATACTACCATTGCAGGGCAATTTAGATACTCACATTCACGATTTTAGCGTAGCCTCTGCCAATGAAAGCATAACTAAGTCGTTAAGTTCATTGCAAACTGATTGGATAGATATTTTTTTTCTTCATGAGCCTAAAGCACATCATGCTCCCGAAATTGAGAAGCTAGTTGATTGGTTGTTAGTGCAAAAAAGCATAGGCAGGGTAAAGTATATCGGCCTTGCAGGGCATGCATCAGACTGTGTTTTTTTGCAAAAGTATTTTCATAATTTATTTGATGTTTTACAGATTGAAGACTCTATTAGTGGCAAAGAGTCAAATTTGTTACTCAAAGAAAATCTTCCTTTGCAAGTGACCTATGGATATTTGCGTAAGTATATAGATAGCTCCCCCGAAAAAGGTGTCAATCTTGATGCGGGTAGTATATTAAAATATGGTTTAAAAAGAAATAAAAATGGCATGATTCTTGTTTCCACAACAAAATCTGAGAGGTTGCGAAAAATGGCTGAAATTTGTGAATAAATATTATGATTTATGATTTAGCTTTAGAAAAAGAAGTGTCAAAATTGACAGATATTAGTGTTGATATATGTATTATTGGTGCTGGAACTTCGGGCATCTATTTAGCGCACAAGCTAAAAAAAAGCGGCTTAAAAATCTTAATTTTGGAAGAGGGTGGTCTCAATGGAATGACCCCAAAAGAATCTGACCATGTATGCATTCAGAAAAATGACATATATAATGGCGCCGAAAAGGGTAGAAGTTTTGGTTTGGGAGGGACTTCTGCGCTTTGGGGTGGTCAAATGATCCCTTTATCAGAATCTGACTTTGAAGAACGAACGAACATAAATTTTTTAAATTGGCCGATAAAATTTAATGATATTTTGCCATATATTAATGAAGTTATAGATGACTTGAACTTGCCTAGGTTGTGCAATTCTAAGTCTAAGATGTATAAACAACAGTTTTTTCCGAAGTTAGACAATACAAGCAAAAAATTAAAATTGCGCTTGTCACAATGGCTTCCTTTTAAAAAAAGAAATTTTGGCAAACTATATTTTAAAGAATTAAGAGAAAGTGTAAACATTGATGTGTGGGTAAACGCCCCTGTTCTTGACATTATTAAAGATAATGCTAAAAATCAGATTGATTCAGTTAAAGTTAAAAGTTTAGGTCAAAATTTTCTTTATGTAAGGCCATCTATACTAGTTATTGGTGCTGGAGCGATAGAATCAACTCGATTGTTATTACGATTTGATAAAGATAATGCCCATAGTATTACAAAACTTGGGGCGCCATTGGGAAATTTTTTTTCTGACCATTTGTCAGTGACATGTGGAGAATTCAAATGCTATGATTTAAATAGTTTTAATCTATTGACTAGTCCTATTTTTAAAAAGGGTATTATGCATTCAGCCCGATTAGAATTAAGTCAAGAGGCACAAACACAGCTAAATACAGGTAGTGCATTCTCACACATTACCTATAAGACACATAAAAACTCAGAGTTTGATCTGATAAGAAGATTATTAAAGCGCCGACAAAATAACGATGAAAAGATTCCAAAAATTTCAATAAAACTTTTTGCAAAATCTTTTTTTAGCATTGTAAATATGGTGTTTTGGAGATTTTTTTACAAACGACTTAAACTGTCAGAATCTACAACTTTATTACTGCAATTAGATATAGAGCAATTTCCTGACAAAGGTAACAAATTATATCTTTCAGAAAGGTTAGATTCTCTTGGCAGGGAAATGGTTAATATAGAGTGGGAAATAAAAGAAATCGACAGAACTAATATAAATAAGATTAAACAACTTATGGTTTTAGAATGGCAAAAAATAATACCAAGTAGTATTGCTACTGTTGAGATGAATCAATTACCAAAGTCAGATGATATAAATAATATTTATGACGTCTTTCATCCAACAGGAACAATTTGTATGGGTGATAATAATAAGAACTCGGTCCTAAATAAAGATTTATGTTTATGGGCATTGGATAATTGTTATGTAACTACAACAGCTATCTTTCCATCCGCTGGAAGCGCAAATCCTGGGCTTACACACCTAGCTTTAACTGCACGTCTGGCAGATCATATTGTTAAAATTTTTGATAGAAAATGAATAGAAGAATTTTTATAAAAAGTATTTTCGCATTATCTGCAACTGTATATGTAGCGAAGCACTATAAAGATAATTTTGGCGATGTAAGCCCACCTAAGTATACAGTCAAACATCAAGTTGGATATTCTATGAAGTGCGCTATATCTGATTCTGGTGGTGCTATATTAAAACAACTTAATATGGAAAATAGCTCATTAGAAGAAGTATTATTTGACATGTCTTTGGTTGATAGATATTTTATTGAAAATAAAGAATTACTATTATTTTCTAGCGCAGAATAATGAAAGAAATATGATATTAAAACAAGGAGACTGGCTCTATAAAAAAGAACATTATGCAGATGTTGTAGTTGTTGGATCTGGTGCTGCCGGTACAGCGTTAGCAACCAAATGTGCAGCCTTTGGCCTGTCTGTTATAGTGTTAGAGGGAGGTGAGAGAGATTATAGTGAAACTAGTCAGGATTGTTATTCTGGAGAGAGTGAAGGTATATCGTTGCCCTATGGACTTAAGAATTCAAGACTGAGATTTTATGGCGGGTCAACAAACTGTTGGGCCGGTGGTTGTGGCGTATTGAATAAATAAGATTTTATTAAAAGGAAATGGATTCAATATAGTGGATGGCCGATTAAAGAGAGTGATTTATCATCTTTTTATGAAAGTTCTGCTAATTTTTTAGATATTAATCTTGAAGATGTTCTTCATCCAGAAAATGTAGAGGGTGTAAAAAATATTGATGGCTTTGCAACTAGTGGTTTGGTGTACACAAAAAAAGTAAGGTTTAAAACTGTTTTTAATAATAAGTATAAAAATAGTTCAAAAATATCATTATATTTAGGCGCCAATTTATTTAAGTTAAATAGAAAAGATTTTGACGGTTCTTTGAAAAGCGTTACTGTTAAAACATTTGATGGTCGTTTAGTAGAGATTAATGGCAAGGCATATGTACTAGCATGTGGCGGTGTTGAAAATGCTAGAACATTATTAAATTCAAAGACTGATACATTGTCCTCAATTGGAAATCTGCATGATAATGTAGGAAGGTATTTTATGGATCATCCAATTGCTCCATGTGCAACAGTAATTAATGAAGATGGAAAGTTGAAAGATTTTTCTTACAGTATTTCTACGAAAAATAAAAGTATAAATAAAAAAAATTCTGTTATCCCTTATTATAGGTTGCCATTTTCAATTCAGTCTGAATATTCAACATTAAACACAGCATTTCAATTTAGGTCTTCAGAAAAAGAATTGACTGCAGCGGATGTTTCGGCTTGGAAGATTAAAAATATATTAATTGATGGTAGTGATAGAAATATTAGTTTTAACGATATTTCTAATATAGTAAAAAACCCCCTAAGAGTGATAAATTCATATAAAGATAAAAAGCTTGATAGGGGTAGAGTGGCTATGCGTTTTCAGATTGAACAAGCACCGAATAAGAATAATAGGATAGAGCTTATTCAAGAGACAGATGCAGTTGGTGTTAATCGAGTAAAATTAACATGGGGTTTTTCAGAAATTGAAAGACATTCGATTGACGTGGCTACGGCTTATGCGGCAAGTATATTGCATAAGCATGAAGTGGGTTCACTTAGATTAGATACGCAGCTTTATGAGGATAAAAAAAACCTACCACTTGACTTACGTGGTGGGCAGCATCATTCAGGAACGACAAGAATGTCAAACACAAAAAAAAATGGTGTAGTTGATAAGAACCTCCTTGTTCACGATTCAAAGAATCTTTTTGTACTTGGAAGCTCTGTTTTTCCTACAAATGGCTGGGTAAATCCAACGTTTACAATTATCTCTTTAGCAATGAGACTTGCAAAGCACCTTGATTTATTTTGCAATGAAAAAAAATCTATAAAATTTAGCAAGGTTCAGGAGTTATGAATTTAGTTGCAATAGTGCTGGCTTATAACGAGGAAAAACATATCGTTAGATGTATCAACAGTATTAAAAAAATTACTAATAATATTGTGGTGGTAGACTGCTTTTCTACAGATGAAACGGTGACATTGGCGAAAAACAATGGCGCCGCTGTTCTTCAAAATGAATGGGTCAACCATTCTGTACAGTTCAACTGGGCATTAAAAAAAATAAACCAAAAATATGATTGGATTATACGTGTCGATGCTGATGAATATTTAACATGCGATTTATGCGCTGAAATCAATACCAAGTTGCCAAATATTTCCAAGAGTGTTAGTGGAATTTATTTGCGTAGAAATATAATTTTTCAGAATTCATTATTACGTTATGGAGGGGTTTCTAATCTTCCTGTATTAAGATTATTTCGTAACGGAGAAGGTATTTGTGAAGACAGGTGGATGGATGAGCATATAAATATTAAAGGAAGAAAAATCTATTTTTCTAACGACTTAATTGATCATAATTTAAACTCATTAGAGTGGTGGATTGATAAACACAATCAATATTCTAATAAAGAAGCGTTAGAGATATTAGATCTAAAATACGATATTTTGCTAAGAAATCGTCAAAATAGAAAGCATAACTCAAGACCAAAGTCATGGATTAAAGAGAGAGTATTCATAAAACTACCGCACGGATATAGGTCTTTATTGTATTTCATTTATCGATATATTATATTATTTGGTTTTCTAGATGGAAGGTCTGGGTTTGCATTCCATTTCTTGCAGGGTTTTTGGTATAGATATTTAGTAGATGCAAAGGTTGATGAAGTTAACCGTTATCTGAATCAACATAAAAATTTTAGCGCCAACCAGGCTGTTAAAAAATTTTTAAATATCGAATTATAATTACGGCATGCGCAACAATAACCCCCTCGTAACAATTATTACTGTTGTGCTTAATAACGCAAAATATATTGAAGGTGCTATTCAATCAATTCTTTCACAAAAGTATAAAAATATAGAGCATATTATTATAGATGGCGGCTCTAATGACGGGACGGTTGAGATTATTAATAAATATTCAGGAAAAATATCTCAGTTTATATCTGAGCCTGATAATGGATTCTACGATGCATTAAATAAGGGAATAAATCTTTCAAATGGTGATGTGGTCGGAATCTTAAATTCTGATGATGAATTTTATGATTGCTTAGAGTGGGCAAATAAAAAACTTATGAAAAATTTTTATGATCAACAAAAATATAATACTCTTGAGCAAATAGAATACTTATATAGAACTAATGATGCTGAATTTAGAGGTTTTCGTCATAATAATGGTGGCGATGTGAAAAATACAGCTACCAAAC
>DUAL01000173.1:15336-21653 GCA_012960835.1 Flavobacteriales bacterium
GGCTGGATGCCACCACACCCAGCATGTTTCTTCAGAAAATCAGTATTTATCGAATTTGGTGGATATTCAACTCAATTCACTATCGCTAGTGATTTTGATTTTTTAGTTAGGATGTTTTATAGGAGAGAAATTGACACTATCTTTTTAAACCAAGTTTTGGTTAAAATGCGCAATGGGGGGATGAGCAATTTAGGAGTTAAAAGTAAAGTAATTATCATGAGGGAGATTAACCAATCTTTGCATAATCATAATATATTTTCAACGCCTTTTTTTCAATTGGGCAGGTATTTTATTAGACTTATGGAGAAAATATTTTAAGATGCATGTATTGTTGACCGGTAGCTCTGGGTTTATAGGAAGTAAGTTATTAATTAAGCTTTTGAGTGAAAATATTAGTGTTGAATTGCTTAGTAGACATAATCATAAGAATTTAAAGACTACAATTATTGATTTTGACAATCTTAATAATTTTAATGATTTATATATAGATAAATCTATAGATGTAGTATTGCATCTTGCAGGGTATGCACATGATGTCAAAGGAAAGAATTCAAAATATTATAATTTAAATACATTATCAACAATCTCTCTTGCAAAAAAATGCTTAGAAAGTCGTGTTAAAAAATTTATTTTTGTTAGCAGTATCAAGGCAGCTAATTATAACAATTCTAATCAAAATCAAATTAATTCAAGAGATTTGTATGCGAAAGGGAAAAGAGAATCGGAATTAGGTATTTTAGAGGTTGCTAAAAACTCAAGTATGCAGGTTGTTATTCTTAGGCCTGCCTTGATATATGGGCCAAATGTGAAAGGAAATTTAGAATTAATGTTATCAGGAATTAAAAACGGGTGGTTTCCACCTTTGCCTAACATGAATGATTGCCATTCTATGGTGCACATAGACGACGTAGTCTTGACTTTATTAAAATTGACAAATCAAACTGAAAATATTGATGGCAAAATTTTTTGCATTACAGATGGTGTTAAATACTCTGCCCGTGATATTTACAATATATTGCGTTCGGTATGTAATAAACCAAAGATACGGTGGACCATGCCAAAGTTTATGTTTAATCTTGCGTCATTTCTTCATCCAGCAATTAAACGTAAAATAAATAAGTTGTTTCAGAATGAGTGCTATGATTACTCTGAAATGGACGCTATTGAATTTTTCCCCACAAAACAATTGAAAGATATAAATGAAACGAATATTTGACATTGTTATAGCATTCGGTCTATTGATTTTATTGTCAATTCCAATGATAGCTATTGCGTTAGTGGTCCGTACCACATCAAAAGGATCTTCTATACATTTGTCTAAAAGAATTGGAAAAGAAGGCGTTATATTTCAAATGCCCAAATTTCGCTCAATGTATGTTATAACCCCAGAGGTTTCAACACACGAATTGAAAAATTCTGATCAATGCATAACACCAGTTGGACGCACAATACGAAAATTCAGTTTAGACGAGTTGCCACAGTTATATTCAATCTTAAAGGGAGATATGAGTTTGGTTGGACCTAGACCAGCCCTCTATAATCAGTACGAATTGAATATTCTTCGTACAAATAATGGCGTGGATAAAATATTGCCTGGTGTTACTGGCTGGGCACAAGTGAATGGTCGTGATGAATTGTCTATAGTTGAAAAAGTTGAGTTGGATACAGAGTACTTAAATCGTCAATCATTTCAGTTTGATATGAAAATTATATTTATGACTATTTTGCAAATTTTCAAATTCCGAGGTATTCTACATTGATTAAGAGGCTTTTACTATTATCTAAGCTTAATAAGCAAATTGTTATGGCGTTATTTGATTCAATTATAGTCATAACAACATTATTTCTATCTTTCTCAGTTCGATTGGGGCTGTGGTATTATCCAGAGGGTAATTTATTCTGGGCATTTATTCTTTCACCAGTTGTTGCTATTCCTATATTTTTTAAGTTAGGACTATATCGCACCGTTATTCGTTATTTTGGATTTAATGCATTATGGGAGATATTCAAAGCGGTTTCTTTATACACACTCATATGGAGTTTAGCGGGATTTATGGTCGCTATAGAAGGAATTCCAAGGTCGGTAATTTTAATAAATTGGGTTTTATTATTGCTATTTATTGGTGGCATCAGGTTGTTAGCTTTTTGGTATTTTTCTAATGTATCTAAAAGATCAAATCTCAATAGTAAAAAAGTGATTATTTATGGCGCTGGATCTGCTGGAAGACAATTGTCAGTTGCATTGAGCCATTCTAATGAGTATCAATCAGTAGCGTTTATCGATGATAATAACAGCTTACATAATAGAAAAATTGGTGGTATTAAAATTTATTCACCAGACGATATCAATATAGTTCTTGAGGGGTTTGATGTATCGGAAGTCCTGTTGGCAATTCCTTCTGCCCCAAGAAGGCGTCAAAACGAAATTATTTCATCATTAGAACCTTATCCAGTTATGGTTAGGATACTGCCTGGGGTTTCATCATTGGTATCAGGGGAAGTAAAAGTACAGGACTTACGAAAAGTTAACATAGAAGATTTATTAGGTCGTGATAAGGTTAGTCCAGATAGAAGCCTTTTACATGCGAATATTGAGAATAAAGTTGTCATGGTGACGGGTGCAGGTGGGTCTATTGGTTCAGAGCTTTGTAGAATGATTGTTAACCTTGGTGCCAAGAAGTTGATACTATTTGAGCAGAGTGAGTTTTTTTTATATTCAATTAATAAAGAATTATCTAAAATTACTAACCATTCAATAGTTGTACCTATACTAGGTTCAGTTATAAATAAAAATAGGTTAAAGAAAACCTGTCTTCATTTTGGTGTTCAGACTATATATCATGCTGCTGCATATAAACATGTGCCTATGGTGGAAGTCAATAATACAGAAGGTGTGATGAATAATATATTCGGCACTTTGTCAACTGCCCAAACTGCTATAGAATGTAGTGTTGAAACATTTGTATTAATTTCTACAGATAAAGCTGTTAGACCTACCAACACAATGGGTGCAACCAAGAGAATAGCTGAGTTAGTGTTACAGTCATTGTCAGATAAACAAAGTAAAACTAGATTTACCATGGTGCGTTTTGGCAATGTACTTGGTTCTAGTGGTTCAGTAATACCATTGTTTAATCAACAGATTAAAGAAGGCGGGCCGATTACAGTTACTGATAAAGATATTATTCGTTATTTTATGACTATATCTGAGGCGGTTGAATTAGTAATTCAAGCAGGTGCTATGGGCAAAGGTGGTGATGTATTTGTACTCGATATGGGTGATCCAGTGCGTATTGAAGATTTAGCCAAGAAAATGATTCGACTTAGTGGGTTAGAGGTAAAGAATGATTCACATCCAGATGGTGATATTGAAATAGAATATACTGGACTTCGTTCTGGTGAGAAGCTTTATGAAGAATTACTGATTGGTGATAACGTAAGTAAAACAGATAATCCACTTATTATGCGAGCTGAAGAAGATATGCTTACGTGGGATGAACTAAAGTCAATTCTTGACAAACTGAATCAGGCTGTTAAAGATTGTGATCCAGAGAAAATTAGGGTGTTATTAATTAAAGCTGTGCCCAGCTTTTTGCCACAGTGTGAGATAATTGATTTTCTTTATAGAAAATAGTATGCGTTTATTATGAAAACAATATTAATAACAGGCGGGGCAGGCTATATAGGCTCTCATACGTGTATTGAGTTAATTAAAGTTGGCTATAAAGTTATTGTAGTTGACAACTTATGCAATTCGTCATTGGAAGTACTAAAACGTGTAGAGAGCTTATCTAAAAAAAACATCACTTTTTATAAGGCAGATGTTCGTGATAAGCAAGCACTAACATGTGTATTTGAACAGCATCCGATTGATGCTGTTATTCATTTTGCTGGTTTAAAGGCAGTAGGTGATTCGGTAGAAAATCCGATTGAGTATTACGATACCAATGTAGGCGGAACATTAGTATTAGTTGAAGTGATGCGTGAGTTTAATTGTAAAGCCTTTGTCTTTAGTTCGTCCGCTACTGTGTACGGCAATCCACATACTGTACCAATTAAGGAGAATTTTCCATTATCAGCCACTAATCCATACGGACGATCAAAATTAATAATTGAAGAGTTCTTGCGAGATGTATTTGTTGCAGACAATACTTGGCATATCGCATTACTTAGATACTTCAATCCTGTCGGTGCACATAAAAGTGGACTTATAGGGGAGGATCCAAATGATTTGCCTAATAATTTAATGCCTTATATTGCACAAGTTGCAGTGGGTAAGCTAGAGAAACTGAGTATTTTCGGTGGAGATTATGATACTCGCGATGGTACTGGTGTACGTGATTACATACATGTGGTGGATTTATCCAAAGGTCATGTGAAAGCATTGCAGATTTTGGAGAGTAAATCACAAGTATTTACAGTTAATCTAGGCACAGGTCAGGGTTATTCTGTACTTGAAATGGTTAAAGCATTTGAAAAAGTTTCAGGTAAAGATGTACCTTATCAAATCGTAGAAAGGCGTCCTGGTGATATTGCAACTTGTTATGCAGATCCATCCTATGCTCAAAAAAAATTAGGCTGGAAAGCAGAGTATGAATTAATAAAAATGTGTGACGATACTTGGCGTTGGCAGTCAATGAATCCTTACGGATATACAAAAAACTAATATAATTAATAATTGAATCTTAAAAATATTTTTTAAATCGTATGGAATACTCCAAAAACTTCTACCAAATCAAATCAAATAGTGAGATTTTTGATAAGATTAAAACTGAGCGCGAGAGTGTTGGTTATTACAATCTGCCGTATCAAGACACCACCGAGATTAAAAATTACGTAGTCACAATTAATAAGAAGCATATTATTGTTTTAGGTATTGGTGGCTCCAGTCTTGGTGCTCGAGCGATTTATGAATTTTTATTACCCTCTAATAATTATGAGAAAGAACTACTTTTTCTAGAAACAGTTGATCCACTTAAGATCAATCATTGCTTAAAGAAAATTGACTTAAATGATGCACAGTTTGTCATTATTTCTAAATCCGGTAATACCATTGAAACTATTAGCTTATTTAAGTATCTGAATTCCTTAGTAGAAATCGACAGTTCAAATTGCACCATCATCTCTGAAGCTCAATGTGCACTAACTAAGTTTGCTGATGATAATGGTATTAAAACTTTTGATCTAGCTGAGAATATTGGCGGACGTTTCTCAGTATTTAGTGTGGTGGGTTTAGTGCCACTGGCAATGGTAGGTGTGGATATCGACAATTTACTCAATGGCTGTAGGCGCGTAGCAGATAGCTTCTTTAATCAAGAAGACTATTATAAGCCCATCATAAGAAAGGCTAGATTTTTAGTTGAAAATAAAAGTCGATTCAACATTAATGTTGTCTTTTCCTATTCATCCTTATTAGAAAGTTTTAATAAATGGTATGTGCAACTTTGGGCAGAGAGTTTGGGAAAGGTCAATGTGAATGGTACGCGCCAAGCGCTCACACCTATCGGTTTAGTCGGCCCGGTTGATCAACACAGTTTCTTACAAATGATTATGGATGGTGTGAGAGACAAAACCGTGACTTTTATCAAAATTCACGACCTTAAAGACAGTAGTTTCATTCCAAAAAAAACATCTAATAAGTTTGATGATTTGGCATGGAGCTGTGCAGAAGGCTACAGTTTTAATGATTTATTAAATATGCAAGCTGATGCTACGATTCAATCAGTCCAAGAACAAGGTGATATCCCTTGTGATGTTGTTTCTATACGTACTGTTGACGAATACAATATTGCCAAAATCATGTTTAGTTACCAACTATTAGTATCTTGCATTGGTCAATTTTTACAAATTAACACTTATAATCAACCAGGGGTTGAATATGGGAAAATTAACCTAGCAGAGAAATTCTCACAAAAATCATGAGCACGATTAATAAATGCCTATTCCCTGTAGCAGGTTACGGGACCCGATTTTTGCCAGCAACTAAAGCCATTCCTAAAGAAATGTTGCCGATACTTACTAAACCACTCATACAATATGGCGTAGAAGAGGCTATGAGTGCTGGTATGGCCACCATGGCTATGGTCACTAGTAAGTACAAGCAAGCCATTGAAAATCACTTCAAACCGCATACAGATATTGAAGCCAGTATCAAGGGTACAGCTAAAGAATCTTTGCTCAATGAAGTCAATCATGCCTCAAAGCAGTGTGACTTTACTTATATTGAGCAACAACAAATGCTGGGCCTAGGGCATGCTATCTATACTGGCAAGCCACTCATTGGTAATGAGTCATTTGCGGTTATCTTGCCAGACGAT
>DUAL01000174.1:0-330 GCA_012960835.1 Flavobacteriales bacterium
TTAAATTGTTTCGACTTTTCTAGACCCAATCTAAAGCCACCAACTCCAGCAAATAATTCAATAGTTTTAATCACGATAAATTCAATAAATTAGTATGGAAGTGATTATAGATTAAAAGGTGACAATGATCAACCTTGGGCGAATATTATTATTGGGAATTAATTAATAACTTTTGTATAAATCCTTGATTTAACCAAAAACAATGCTTAGTTATCATGTTTCCATGACTATCTATATCTTTCTTTGCACCTTTAGTACTATGAGGCCTCATATGAATTATTTCTGTATCTGACTGTTTTGGCAAAGAAGTTACATTTTTCGCTTTTACTT
>DUAL01000174.1:433-3523 GCA_012960835.1 Flavobacteriales bacterium
CTTTTGTTGTTCTAATTACTGGTAAAAATAATATTCTTGATAAATGTTCTGACAAGGTGGAAGATTCCCAATCCTGTTCAGACTCAAGCTCCTTGAATTTTATAATTGGAAATGAGGTAGATTCAAATGGTCGCAAATCATCCTCCCTAACAGGGATAGTTTTAAACCCAATACCAAGCTGATCAAATTCCTTGATGCGTGAACTTTCTTTATTAAATCCTATCGCCTTTCTTAAAACGATAGGAGCAGCACCTTTGCTTTTTGGAACATTAAATTTAAGAAAACTAGCAACTTCTTTAATTGTTTTTCCTTTGTACTTGTTCACTCTTTTTAGCAGTTCGAGTTCAAAATTGTCGCTTACTGCAAGGTTCAGCGTGTCATATATAGATTCATATTTTTCAGGGTATTTTAATGATTGCCAGAACTGATCTACGAAACCTCGTTTCAGCATAAAGGATCTTTCTTTGGCTGTAGTTTGATAGGTGGTAACAGGTTGAGGCTTCATTTTTCCAACCCCAGAGGTATTTGGACCCATAACCTTATGATTTAACATTGACAATTCGTGAGCCTTACCTTCTCTCACCATATCCCTTGCCTTTATCCAATCTATTTTTATTACGCCTTCGTCATTGTAAAGACTCCATAAAGCTACATTTAATACTTTTTGTGATAAAAAGTTCTCAGAATTGTACTTATAAAAAACAAATAGGACTTTCTTCATTTTGCTCTTAAAGTGTGACGTTTCCCACTCTTCACCTATTAATTCAAAATAATTAATAGAGCAAGATTTAGTGTTTTCCTTGACTACATCGCCTTTGGTTTTTCTTGTAATTAAAGGACAAACTTTAAGTTCTATTCCAGAACTCTCAAAATCTGGATTTGGTGAAGAGTTATTTTTAATACCAAACCAATGATGCTCAATAAAGTTACCAGCATTGCCTTTATTTTTTTTATTTAACTCGTCTTTGGGATATGGTGATAATTTAGAAATACTCTGAAAGCTCTTGCCTATCAGAGAGGATGCTCTATCAAGAACAGCCTCCTCACCCTTCTTACTATAATCTGTATAGGTAACCACCTAGAAACTATTTAATTTTATCATGTCCAAAAAGCCTTTCTTCAAACTCATCTGCAGTTTTTGCTATGAATTCAATAACATCTATGATGTTAGATTGCTCAACATCTTTAATTAAAATTACTCGCTTTAGTACAATTTCTTTGTTTTGCTTATATACCCAATAAGCCTTACCATCATAATCACTTGTAAAAATAGCCTCTAAAACCTTCTTTGTTACCTTTTTAGAGTGCGATTTTTTTTGAATTTTCAAACAAGGGGATGATATTGTTAACGAGTCTCCAAAAGAGTCAAAATCAACATGTATCGGTTGGTATCTAACAGTGCCGTTTGAATATCTAAAACTATATGTCACTCTATTGTCAGATATGTCGTACTCAGTTCCAATGTAACCCTCTTTAAGCATTTTTTGCATAATATCATCAATATACTCTTTGATATTAATGTCTTTTTTCTTTAAGGTTGTGTTGTCAATAGCGTAATTACACTGATATTTTCCATCACCAAGACTGCAAAGAAGCTTAATTTCGACATTTTTATAAAAGCCAGAAGGTGTTTTATTAAGCCCACAATTAATAATATAAGATTTTAATGGTGCGAAAATTGTATGATGAGTGGCTTTAAACTCATTTGAAAGCCTTTCATAACCAATCTTAAAACCTGCTAAGAACAACCCAAGCATTTTAACTGCATGACCTGGATTTAAATAGGAATTCTTGTGATGTACAATATCCTCATAATCTGGTCTTAGAAGTAAAAATAAAATAGATCGTTTTATAATATTTTTCTCATCAGAAAAAATATTATGCGTTACATCCATCTCTGCATTAATGATAGATTTACAAGCATCATGCCACTCATCAATTCCATAATCATCGCTAAGAGATAACTCCTTGTAGGTTGAATGCACGCTATCTAAAAAATCTCCAGACACCCATCCATCACCTGGATTAATATCAACAAGTTTATTCAGTACAATGCTTAGTAGCTTGCAGTCACCA
Organism: Flavobacteriales bacterium; assembly: GCA_012960835.1. GTDB lineage: Bacteria > Bacteroidota > Bacteroidia > Flavobacteriales > BACL11 > DUAL01. Next base: position 2,510 of record DUAL01000174.1, read on the forward strand.
CTATCACAATCAATAGCAACACCAGTAACAATAGAATTTATTATTTTTATAAGAAAATTGTACTCTTCATCTATTCGATCATTTTCACCCACATATGGGTAAGTTGTTAATGATTTCAATAGAAGAGCATCTGATTCAACGCTCATATTTTCTGCTAATAGGGCAATCGATGCAGCAATCTTATCCGATGTTATAGCTAGCCTTTTAATGCTAGAATTTTCTATTTTTTTAACTTCACTCAAAAATTCAATTGGTAATGCCGAGTCAGAGTTAAATAAATTTGGAGAAACAGTACAATTAAATGTATCTACAGGAACATTGTCAAACATTCTTGAAAGAAAATCTTCAAGATTTTCTTGGGAATTAAAATGCACTTCTTTTATCATATCGGTATTTAGGACAATATCAAACAACCTTAATCCGACTTTGTCATGTAGATGCACATCATTTATAAACTGACCTGTGTCTGACAACCCATGCACGCATGAATTTGGCAACTTATTTTTATCAAGTTCAATAATAACCGGAAAGTTTGTATCAGGATCATCTGTAGTTGCACTAATGAGATCAACAGAAAATCCTTTGCTGAACAACGGAAAGTATCCTCCAACCCTAGTAAGAATATCATTTTTATATTTAGCAAAAATATCACTAGGCCCAAGTAAGCCGCTTGACATAATACTGAGAATGTTTCTTCTGTTCGTTAAAAAATAATACCCATCATTTTCTTCAATCACTCTGATATTGCTTTCTTCTTTAAACATTAATATACTCCAGTACGCCTGCATTCTCATCAGGTAAATATGCCGACACCGGAAGTGATTCCTTGCCAGAATTGCTTAAAATTAACGCTAAATAACTACGAGCACGACTACACATTACATACATCTCCATTTTAAATGCATTCAAATTCCCATCATCAACTCTTATATTTTCTAACTCAGGGATAAACACTGCATCAAATTCCAAACCCTTACAACTTTGCTTATTTAAAACAGTTACAACACCTTCGCG
>DUAL01000175.1 GCA_012960835.1 Flavobacteriales bacterium
CAACTATTATTAGTGGTTTTCCTGCTAATTCAAATGCTAAAAACGCAGGATTTGAAAAGAAAGATAGAATTGTGTCGGTTAATGATGTGGAAACAAAATATTTTGATGAGTTTAAATTTGAGCTTCAGCAACATAAAGGCGAAAATATTAGTGTTGGTGTAAACAGGTTTGGAGAAGAAATTATACTTTCTGTGGATGTAACCAATGAGGGAATGATTGGTTTTATGCCAAGTAATTTGTCATTAAATCAGTTGGAGGAACTAGAAATATATTCTTTAAATTCTGCTACTTATTCGTTTTCGGAATCTTTACCGGCCGGTTATCATTTAGCAATAAAGAAGTTGGGGTCCTATATCAATCAATTTAAATTAATCCTGAGTCCAAGCACTGGCGCTTATAAAGGTTTGGGTGGTTTCGGAACAATTGGTAGTCTTTTTCCAGGGAAATGGCATTGGCAATCCTTTTGGGAAATGACCGCTTTTTTGTCTTTGATGTTGGCTTTTATGAATGTATTGCCCATCCCTGCTTTGGATGGAGGACATGTGGTTTTCTTGCTTTATGAAATGCTTGTGGGGAAACCGGCTCCTGAAAAAGTAATGGAATATGCACAAATGGTAGGTATGCTTTTATTGTTGTCTTTGTTGGTGTATGCAAATGGTAATGATATTTTAAAACTTTTTTAGATGGCCTTTTTAGATTCATATGGTTTGATTATTGTCTTTTCTCTAACAATAATTGTTTCTTATTTCTTTAATCTTTACGCTAAAAAATCTGGTGTTCCTGCTGTATTAATGCTGATTGGGCTGGGAATTATTATCCATTATGGGCTTTTGTTGTTTGGAGAAAAGTCACTTGACTTGGCAAGACCTCTTGAGGTTTTGGGTGTCGTTGGGCTAATTCTAATTGTGCTAGAAGCGGCATTGGATTTACGCCTACAAAAAGAAAAAGCAGCTCTTATTATAAAGTCCTTTTTAGTAGCACTATTAGGTTTGGGTGGTACGGTTTATTTGTCTGCTTTTTCATTGAGTTACTTTTTGCACATTGAATTTTTAAACGCCCTGCTTTACACTATTCCGCTTTCTGTTTTAAGTTCTGCAATAATTTTACCAAGTATTGATGATTTGGGTGAGGATAAAAGAGAGTTTATGATTTATGAAAGCACCTTTTCTGACATTATTGGTATTGTTGGTTTTTATAGTGTGCTGACAATGTTGGGCTCTTCATCCTCTGAAGGGGTGTATGGAGAAGTTTTTGGAAATTTAGCGCTAACAGTAATATTCTCAGTTATTATTTCTTACATACTTATATATATATTTCAAAATATTAAAGGGCATGTAAAGCTTTTTTTACTGATTTCGATACTACTACTGTTATATGCGGTAGGGAAAATGTTCCATCTATCTTCTTTAATTATTATCCTGATTTTTGGTATTATTTTAAATAACTACAAATTATTTTTTAAGGGTGTTTTAGGAAAATTGGTTAACATGGAAAGGGTGGAAGATGTGTTGGATGATATGAAAGTAATAACAGCAGAAACCTCCTTTGTGGTAAGAACTTTCTTTTTCATTCTTTTTGGTTGGTCTGTTTCTTTAATCTCTCTTTTAAGTTTTAATGTGATTGGTTTGGGGTTGTTGATTTTGTTTATTATTTATTTGGTTCGGGCGATTGTACTTTTTGTTTTCAACGGAAAAGATATTATGCCTCAACTTTTTTTAGCGCCAAGAGGGCTTATTACGATTCTACTGTTTTTTGCAATACCGAAAGAACTTGCTGTTGAAGCTGATTTTCAAGGGGTCTTGCTTTTTATTATTTTGGTAAGCTGCCTTGTTATGAGTTGGTCTTTAATGCAACAAAAAAAGAAATTGGCTCAAATTGAGGAATATGAAGAGGGTGGGTTTTTGGGGGAGGAAGATTCAACTATAGAAGTGGGAGAAAACTAGCTATTAGTCTTTTTTATTTTATCTGCTTTTCTCGCTTTCTTTTCTAATTTTGCATTCTAATTTTATTAAAAACGACTTACAATGATTGATATTAAAAAAACACTAGTTGTATTGGGAATTAAAGCATCTAACAATGGCACTTCAACAGGAGCGGTTTCTTTTGGTGGTGGAGCAGAAATTGAATCTTACTCCCCAGTGGATGGGGTTTTAATTGGAAAAGTTACTGCAACAACTCCTGAAGAATATGAAAAAGTAATGCAAGCTGCAACAGCTGCATTTAAGAATTGGAGGTTAAAACCTGCTCCGCTTAGAGGAGAGATTGTTCGTCAATACGGAGAAAAATTAAGACAATACAAACAAGAATTAGGAGAACTCGTTTCTTACGAAATGGGGAAATCTATGCAAGAAGGTTTAGGTGAGGTTCAGGAAATGATTGACATCTGTGATTTTGCAGTTGGTCTTTCTCGCCAGTTACATGGTTTAACTATGCACTCTGAGCGCCCTGGACACAGAATGTACGAACAATACCACCCACTTGGTGTAGTTGGAATTATTTCAGCATTTAACTTCCCGGTTGCGGTTTGGAATTGGAACACAGCATTGGCTTGGATAAGTGGAGATACTTGTGTTTGGAAAGCATCAGAAAAAGCCCCTTTATGTGCAATTGCTTGTCAAAATATATGGAATGAAGTAGCAAAAGAAAATGACTTACCAGAAGGAATTTCTTGTATCGTAAATGGAGATTATAAAGTAGGAGAGATGATGACTTCTGACGATAGATTACCTTTAATTTCTGCTACTGGATCAACTAGAATGGGGAGAATTGTAGGAAGTGAAGTAGCTAAAAGATTCGGAACATCCTTATTAGAATTAGGAGGTAACAACGCAATTATCATTACTCCTAATGCGGATTTAAACATTACAATTATTGGTGCATTATTTGGTGCAGTTGGTACTTGTGGACAAAGATGTACTTCTACAAGAAGATTAATTATTCACCAGTCAGTTTATGATGAGGTTAAGAATAAATTAGCAAAAGCGTATACACAACTATCTATTGGTAATCCTTTAGATGAGAGTAATCATGTTGGGCCACTTATCGATAAAATGGCTGTTGATATGTATTTAAACGCTATTGAAAAAGCAAAAGAAGAAGGTGGAAATGTATTGGTTGAAGGAGGTGTTTTAGAGGGAGAAGGATATGAAAGTGGTTGCTATGTAAAACCAGTAATTATTGAAGCTGAAAACCATTATCAAATCGTACAAGATGAAACTTTTGCACCTATCTTATACATTATGAAATACTCTGAATTAGAAGAAGCTGTTGAAATGCAAAATGGAGTAAAACAAGGATTATCGTCTTCAATTATGACAACTAACTTGCGTGAGGCTGAAAAATTCTTATCAGTTGCTGGTTCTGATTGTGGTATTGCTAATGTAAATATTGGTACTTCAGGAGCTGAAATTGGTGGTGCTTTTGGTGGTGAAAAAGAAACTGGTGGAGGAAGAGAAAGTGGTTCTGATGCTTGGAAAATTTACATGAGAAGACAAACTAATACGATTAATTATACTAACGA
>DUAL01000176.1 GCA_012960835.1 Flavobacteriales bacterium
GATAAAGTATTTTCAGTAGGAGGGAAGAAATTAGAAACATAAGGGGTAAGGTCATAACCGCTTTTGGAAAGCTTATTTTTATTTATGGTTTTTGTATATTTTTCAATTAGGGTAATATCAGAAAATGCTAATTTATTTTCTTCAAATTCCATTGTTATTTGCTCTTTATGTTCTAAAACCTCACTGGAAGAATGTATATCTTTTACTTTTATACTAAGTGAATATTGTCCGTTTGGAATAGCAATTCTGTGCTGATCGATAAAAAGGAGATTATTAAAAATACTATCCTTAAAATAAGGACTTTTCAGGGAGTAATGGTCATTATAAATCAAATTACCATCTTCTAATATTTCAATATAAATATCTAGCTCTCCATAATATTTATTGTTTTCATCTTCTATCAAATGCACAGAATTGACATCAAAAGAAAGGTAGGTTTCAATATAGCTTTTGTTCTCAGGGCTATTGAAGTTGGCAGTATACAAAAATGCTTTGAGTGTTTGTGCTTCTGAAATAGCAGAAATACCATAAAGAATAAAAAATATAATTACTTTAAATTTCATCTTGCTAAACTAACAAAATTAGACGAATTATATTGCAGATAAAATTAAAGGAAAAATAGATTTTCAGATTGCGAAATATTTCTATTTTTGCTGCCACTTTTGGAGAGATGGCAGAGTGGTCGAATGCACTGGTCTTGAAAACCAGCGTACAGCAATGTACCGGGGGTTCGAATCCCTCTCTCTCCGCAAATAAAAGCCCAATTTTTATTGGGCTTTTGTTTGTAAATCCTCTAAAACGGAATCTTGAGCTTGGAAGAGGCAAATAATCTTCTTCTTAAACTTAAATCTATACAGAGATAAATATCCTTGCTTCTTAAAAGTCAAAAAGAACAACTCAATCATAAAAGGTATCCTATTTTTCTTTCTCTTGTGATCGCGACAGGATTCGAACCTGTGACCGTCTGCTTAGAAGGCAGATGCTCTATCCAGCTGAGCTACGCGACCAATAAATTGGGCTGCAAATTTAGTATTTTTTAATTCAGATAAAATACATTTAATAAGTAAAAAAACTATTTGTTGAGGCATGCCATTTTTATGGCAGTAATAGCAGCTTCCACTCCTTTATTTCCATGTTTCCCTCCCGATCTGTTTTTGGCTTGCTGCAAGGTATTATCAGTAAGCACGCCAAAGATAACAGGAATGTTTAATGAAATATTTAAGTCCTTAACGCCTAATGAAACGGCATTACATACAAAATCAAAATGCTTTGTTTTCCCTTGGATAATACTTCCTAAACATATAATGGCATCCACTTTCTTTTTTGCCATTATTTTTGCGCCATACACAAGCTCAAAACTCCCAGGAACATCCATTGAAATAATATCAGAACTTAACACTCCACATTCTATTAGTGTTTCCTTAGCCCCTTTTAGTAAGTTAGAAGTGATTTCTTTATTCCACTCAGAAACCACTATACCAACACGCATTCCTTTTGCAAAGGGAATATCCACCTTATTGAAAAGGGAAAGATTTTTATTTTGAGTTGCCATTTTGGCTTTTAACGATTGCTAGCTCTTGCTATATATTTGTCAATATCCTGTGCAATTTGCGATTTACTATAATCTTCTTTTATCTGATTATACATCTCCAATGCATCTTCATACTCTTCATCCATTTCTAAAACAATAGCTTGTTTCATCAAATATCTCGGAGTAGTAAAATCATTACTGGCATTATCAGCTGCTTTCTCGTAGTATTTTAAAGCGCTACTGTTATCTTCTAATTCTAAATAAGCATCTCCAATACATCCTAATGCCAGAGTTGATAAAATAATATCATCTGAGGAAAAATCGCTTAAATATTCAATGGCGTCCTCAAACTGTGCTGTATGCAAATAACATAATCCAGCATAATAATTTGCTAAATTGCCCGCATTAGTCAAGCCGTATTCATCCGCAATATCCAAGAATCCTAAGTACTGTCCATCACCATTTAGTGCTAAGTTAAAAGAATCTTTTTCAAAATATATTTCTGCCATATACATATCAGCATGCGCTTCTTGTTCTAGTGGTTCTAAATAAAAATTAGTAAAGCCAAAGTATATTGCAACAATTGCAACAATTGCTCCAACTATTACAGTCAAGCTTTTCTGATTATCCTCAATGTATTGTTCTGTCTTAGTTAATGTTTCTTCAATCTGTGCAAATTGCTTATCTGTTTTATCTGTTTGTTTCGCCATATTCTTCTATTTTTGAAGCGCAAAAATAAGTTTTTTTTAAATTATTTCGCATTAAAGTAAAGAGAATAATAAAAGATAGTTATTTTTATAAAAAATAAGAACTATTGTATCTGAAAAAATTATCATTATCCAATTTTAAAAACCATAGTGAAAGTAATTTTCAGTTTGGAGAAAAGGTAAATTGTTTTGTAGGTGATAATGGTTCCGGGAAAACAAATATTCTGGATGCCATACATTATTTATCCCTGAGCAAAAGTTATTTTAATAAGATGGATGCGCAAAACATAAAATTTGCTGAAGATTTTTTTATCCTTAAAGGAGTCTTTATTAAAGCAAATGAGCAATCAGAAATTCAGTGTAATTTGCAAAAAGGAGAACAAAAGATACTCAAATGCAATGGTAAAAAATACAAACGATTCTCTGATCATATAGGTGGATTTCCAATAGTAGTTATTTCGCCAACTGACAGCAATATTATCCTTGATGGATCTGAAATAAGAAGAAGATACATTGACAGTAGCATTGCTCAATACAATCGCAAATACTTAAAAAATCTTATTGATTACAACAAGACCCTCAAACAAAGAAACGCCTTACTTAAAAGTTTTGCTGAAAAACAATATTTTGACAGTTTAACATTAGAAACTTTTGATAATCAGCTAATAGCATTTGGAACAACTATCTTTAAAGAAAGGACTCATTTTTTAGAACTATTGATAAGTGTTTTTAAGAAATATTATGCGCTAATTGCTAACCAGAGGGAAGTGGTTGATATAAAATATTCTTCTCAGTTAAACGAAAATGATTTTGCGCAGGCACTAAAAAGCTCATTAAGTAAAGATAGAATGAGTCAATACACCAATGTAGGGGTTCATAAGGATGATATTATTTTTGAAATGGATAATCATCCTATTAAAAAGATTGGCTCACAAGGACAGCAAAAGTCTTTTTTAATCTCCCTAAAATTAGCGCAATTTGATTTTATGGAAAAGCAGCTAGGATTTAAGCCTATATTATTATTAGATGATATATTCGATAAATTAGATGAAAAAAGAGTGGAGAAAATTATTTCTTTTGCTCGTGAAGGGTTTTTTGGACAAGTATTTATTACGGATACGCACAGGGATCGAACAGAAAAAATATTAAATACTTCAAAAATTAAATATGAAATGTTTAAAATTGAAAATGGAGGAGTTGTAAAATGAGAAAATCGAACCAACAATCTATCAGGGCTGTAATCAAAAGGTTACTAAAAAATCAGAAACTAGAAGGAAGATTACAAGAGCTAGATGTACTTAATAACTGTGAAGAAGTTTTAGGAAAAAACCTAATGAAATATATTAGCAACTTGTCTTTTAGAGAGGGGATCTTAGTTATAAAAATGAAGTCTGCTGTTGTTCGTAACGAATTATCTTATCAGAAAAATGAAATACTAAAGAAGATAAATCAAAAAACAGCTAAAGAGATTGTGAAAGAAATAATATTAAAATAACCACATTTTTGGTGGCTATTTCTAACTAAAACTGTTCCTCTATATTAAAATGGAAATCAGATTCAAGTTGTGCATTTTCATCAGAATCAGAACCGTGCACCGCATTTTTGGATTTACTTTCAGCAAAAAGTTTTCGAATTGTTCCATCCTCAGCATCAGCAGGATCTGTTGCTCCTATTAAAGCTCTAAAATCGGCAACCGCATTCTCTTTTTCTAAAATTACCGCTACAATTGGTCCTGAACTCATATAATCGACCAATTCGCCATAAAAAGGTCTTTCTTTATGAACTTCATAAAACAAGCCCGCTCTTGCAGTGGTTAGTTGTACTTTTTTCAATGCTACAATTCTAAATCCATTTTCTTCAATCATTTTAAGAATTGATCCTGTATTGCCTTGCTGAACTGCTTCTGGCTTTACCATTGTAAATGTTCTGTTTTCCATCTCTATATTTGTTAAATTTATTAAACGGGTGCAAAACTATGAAAATATACTATCGTAGGATGTTTTTTATTTTTATTTTTGCGCCCTTATGCAAGAAAAAATCAAATTATTAAAAGCTTTAATTTCTGAAAAGAAAAATATTGTAATTATAGTGCATAGAGGACCAGATGGAGATGCTATGGGTTCAGCACTTGGGCTTTATAATGTTTTGGTTCAGTTAGGGCATATTGTAACTGTTATTACTCCTAATGATTATGCCTCTTTTTTGTATTGGTTGCCTGGAAACGAGAAGGTAATTGTTTTTACAGAAGAAAAGGAAAAGGCCAAGCAGATAACAACAGATACCGATTTAATTTTCTTATTAGATTTTGGTCAGATTGGGAGGCTAGATGATTATGGAGATATAGTGCAAAACTCTACTGCTAAAAAGGTGATGATTGACCATCATCAAGAACCAGATGAGCATATTTCTGATATTCTTTTTTCAGATGTTACCGCTTGTTCTACTGCTCAAATTGTTTTTGAAATTATTAAAGAACTTGGATACAAGAATTTAATTAATAAAGATGTTGCGGAATGTCTTTACACAGGAATTATGACCGATACTGGTTCTTTTAAATATTCCTCTACTACTGAAAGAACGCATCATATTATTGCTGAGTTAATAGGGAAAGGAGCAGAAAATTCAAAAATTCACGATTTAGTTTATGATAATTTCTCTGAAAATAGGGTAAAACTTTTGGGCTATTGCCTTAATCAGAAATTACAAATATTTAAAGAAAATAAAGCGGCAATAATATCGTTAAATGCTGAGGAATTAAAACAATTTAAATTCAAAAAAGGAGATACAGAAGGCATTGTAAATTATGCGCTTAGTATTGAAGATATTATATTTGCTGTTTTTATTGCGGAAAAGGAAGGGCTTGTAAAGCTTTCTTTGCGCTCAAAAGGAAACTTTAAAGTAAATGAGATAGCAAAAAAATATTTTAGTGGAGGAGGGCATAAAAATGCTGCTGGAGGAATATCGGATATATCTGTTAATGATACTATTGAGAAACTGAAAGAAATTTTTAATGAATATAAAACACAATTACTAAACACAAAACTATAAATAAAATGAAGAAACTATTAATTCTTGCACTTTTTGCAGGACTAACACAAACAATTAAATCACAAACACAAAACGGTATGTACGCAAAAATCAAAACAAACAAAGGAGAAATTCTAATACAATTAGAATTCGAAAAAACACCACTAACAGTAGCTAACTTTGTTGGCTTATCTGAAGGGAAAATTGAAAACATTGTAAAAGAAAAAGGCACCCCTTTCTATGATGGCTTAAAATTTCACAGGGTAATTACCGATTTTATGATTCAAGGTGGCTGCCCTGATGGTAATGGGATGGGAGATCCTGGTTATAAATTTCCAGACGAGTTTCATGCAGACTTAAAGCATGATAAAGGCGGTATTTTGTCAATGGCAAATTCTGGTCCTGCAACTAATGGAAGTCAGTTTTTTATTACACACAAAGAGACTCCTTGGCTAGATGGGAAACACACTGTTTTTGGTCATGTTGTGGAAGGAATGGATGTGGTTAATGCAATAGCACAAGATGATGTTTTGCAGTCTGTTATAATCATTAAAAAAGGAAGTGCTGCCAAAAACTTTGATGCTGCCAAAACTTTTAATGCTGTATTGGAAAAAATTAAAAAAGAAGAAGCAGAAAAAACAGAGAGATTGGCCAAAGAAATGAGAAAATTAACGGAAGGCGCTACAATAACCGAAAGTGGCTTGGCATATTTTATGATTACAAAAGGAGATGGAGTACAAGCTAAAACTGGACAAACTGTTTCTGTGCATTATAAAGGAACGCTTGTTGACGGGACAAAGTTTGATTCTTCTTACGATAGAAACGAGCCAATTGAATTTCCATTAGGACAAGGAAAAGTTATTACTGGCTGGGATGAAGGTATTGCACTTCTGAATGTTGGCGGAAAAGCAAAATTTATTATTCCTCCTCATTTAGCTTATGGTGAAAGAGGGGCAGGTGGAGTAATTCCTCCAAATGCGACACTTATTTTTGAAGTAGAATTAGTAGGTATTAAATAAATTTAACGATCTAATATATAATGAAAGCCACTTGAAAGAGTGGCTTTTTTATTTTGCAAGAAGTAAGAAAATCGTAGGTTTTTTTTGAATATCCAATTTTGTATTTTTCCACTCTTCAATGGTTTTTGTTTTTATATTTTCTGATGAAAGAGTGATATTAGTTGCAATACAAAGCCGTGCCTTATTACTGCTATTTTTGATAATGGCATCAAGTAGTTGGTGATTTCTATAAGGTGTTTCCATAAAAATTTGGGTCTGATTCTCTTTTCTGGAATTACTTTCCATTTGCTTTATTTTTCTTTCCCTTTCTTTTTTATCGATTGGTAAATAACCATGAAAAACAAAGTTTTGTCCGTTAAGCCCAGACGCCATTAGTGCTAAAAAAATGGAGGATGGACCAACAAGAGGAATTACTTGAATCTGAAAATCGTGTGCATAAGCAACAATTTTTGAGCCCGGATCAGCAACGCACGGCAATCCTGCTTCTGAAATAACACCAACATCCTCACCATTTAAAATATGAGGAAGAAAATCTTCTTCCAAATTTAATCTATCATGCTTACCAAATGCATAAAAAGTACAATTATCAATATTTTTTTTCTTTTCTACTTTTCTAATAAATCGCCTTGCCGAACGAATATTTTCTACAATAAAAACATTTATTTCTTTAATGTGATTGGTTATTGAGTTCGGAAGGGAAGCGTTTGCATCACTGTCACCAAGCAAAGAGGGAATAAGATATAACTTACCTTTTTTCAAGTTTTTGAGTAATTATATCGCACGCCTCCTCTAACATTTCATACACATCTTGGAAACCATTTTCGCCACCATAATAAGGGTCAGGAACAGATTGGAAAGATTTAGGATTGCTTTCATTTAAAATTACATCCACCTTATTTCTATCCTTTTTATCTCTTGCCAAAGAAATGATATTTGCGTAATTACTGCTATCCATGGCATAGATTTTATCAAATTTATCAAAGTCGTTAACGGAAAATTGCCTTGCTCTTTGAGAAGTTAAATCAATACCATATTTATTAGCAATTTCAATGGAACGAATATCGGGCTGTTCCCCAACATGATAGGCGGCTGTTCCTGCTGAATCTACCACAACATCCAAATGATTTGTTTTAGCTTTTAATATACCTTCCGCTAGTGGGGAACGGCAAATATTACCTAAGCAAACCATTAAAATTTGGCTCATGATTTAGGGGTTAAGCTAAAGAGAGTTTCTTTTCAATATCGATAATATACCCTTTGAATTGCTTATCGGTATCGGCCAAATTATTTACCGTTTTACAAGCGTGCAACACAGTGGCATGGTCTTTGTTTCCGCAATATTTACCAATCACTGCTAAAGAACTTTTTGTCATTTGCTTGGAAAAGAACATGGCTAATTGTCGGCATTGTACAATTTCTCTTTTTCGAGTTTTCGATTTCATAATATCGATAGGGATATCAAAATAATCGCAAACTACTTTTTGTATGTAGTCAATTGAAACTTCACGAACGGTGTTTTTCACGAATTTATCGAGCATGTTTTTTGCCAAATCAATTGTGATTTCTTTTTTGTTTAAAGAGGATTGTGCCAAAAGTGAAATAAGTGCACCCTCTAATTCACGCACATTGGTTGTAATAGAATAAGCAATATATTCAATCACTTCATAAGGCATTTCAATGCCATCATTATGGATTTTCTTTTTCAAAATTGCCAAGCGAGTTTCTAAATCAGGAGCTTGTAAATCAGCAGATAATCCCCACTTAAATCTAGATAGCAATCTTTGTTCCATATCCACCATATCCACAGGAGCTTTGTCAGAGGTTAAGATAAGTTGTTTGCCATTTTGGTGCAGGTGATTAAAGATATGAAAAAATACATCTTGGGTTTTTTCCTTTCCACAGAAAAACTGAACATCATCAATAATTAATACATCAATAGATTGGTAAAAATGAACAAAATCATTTTTTTTATTATCCATTATAGCATCTACAAATTGAGTTTGGAATTTATCAGCTGAAACATAAAGAACCGTTTTATCGGGAAATTGTTTTTTAATTTCAATACCGCTTGCATTGGCCAAATGTGTTTTTCCTAATCCTCCCTTACCATAAATAAGTAGTGGATTAAAAGATGTTCCGCTTGGTTTTTGCGCTACAGCATAAGCAGCTGAACGAGCCAATCGGTTACATTCTCCTTCCACAAATGAATCAAGTGTGTAAGAAGAATTTAGCTGAGGATCAATATTTATTTTCTGAAGCCCTGGAATAATAAAAGGATTTCTTATGGAAGTTTCGTTTAAATTAATCGGCATGCTAACCGGATTATTTTTCAGAGGATTGCTATTGCTACTTGGAATCTTTGTAATATACGGCTTAGAGCCAGTAGAATTTTCAATGATGATATGGTATTCTAACTTCCCTTCTTTTCCTAATTCTTTCTTAATTGTTTTTTTGATGAGCGTAATATAATGCTGTTCGAGCCATTCATAAAAAAATTGACTTGGGACTTGAATGGTAAGTATATTTCCTTTAACTGCAACAGGCACTATTGGCTTAAACCACATTTTAAAATTTTGATAACTTACATTGTCTTGTATGACTGTTAAGCACTTTTTCCAAATTTCCTCACAAGACCGTTTTGTCATTTTTGGTGGTTTTAGTTTTCTTTGTTTTGAGTTTTTTTGTTAAGTCGTAAAATCTACCTTTTGATAAATTGTTGAGCAAATATTAAAACAATTTTGTTATAAAAAAAGTTTTTTAGCACTTGACTTTTATTTATTTTTTACATGTCAAACATTATCAGTTTAGAGCACAAAATAATTTATTTTTTTTAGCTCCATTTTTGCTCATTTTTTACACAAATTGAGGCTCCAAAAAAGTTTTTTATAACTTTTTTCTGACTGAAAAAGTAGTCTATTTGGCCAACTTTAATGCCAGCCCAACCCACTTGTGCAATTAACACTTCATTTTGCTCACTGTTTAATTTTAAAATTGGCTGATTCAAAAATGTATGGGTATGCCCACCAATAATTAAATCAATATTTTTTGTATTCTCTGCTAGGTTAAGATCATCTATTTTTTGCTCTTTGTATTTAAATCCCAAATGCGAAAGACAAATAACCAAATCACAGCCCAACTCATTTCTTAAATGATTGGCATAGTAATTGCTTTTAGCAATTGGATTGTTATATATTGTATTGCCATACAATGCTTTAGGCACCAATCCATTTAGCTCAATTCCAACGCCAAACACCCCAATTTTAATACCTCCTTTTTCAAACACTTTATAGGGCTTAAATTGCCCATTTAAAAGGGTATCAGAAAAGTCGTAATTAGAACACAAAAACGGAAACTTAGCATGAGGTAATTGCTTATAAATCCCGTCCAACCCATTATCAAAATCATGATTACCAATGGTTGCTGCATCATACTGCATTTCACTCATTAGCTTAAATTCTAGCTCTCCGCCATAAAAGTTAAAATAGGGCGTTCCCTGGAAAATATCACCAGCATCCAACAGTAAAACATGCTCATTTTCTTGTCGTATTTTTTTAATAAGTGTTGCCCTTTGCGCCATTCCACCAAGCCCTTTATTTCTTCCACTTGTAAAGGGATGGATATGGCTGTGCATGTCATTAGTATGTAAAATAGTGAGTTTTATTAAATCATTATTAGCAAACAATTCATTTGGAAGCATGCTAAATCCTAATGCAACAAAGCCAGCTTTTTTTATAAAATTTCTTCTACTCTTCATTGTAAGTGGTTAATCTCTGATCTAATTTAGATGTAATGGTATCTTGCAAAACACAATAATTAATAATAGCATCTCTTAGTTTTATGCCAACTTTTATTTGCTCTTTATCTTTAAAAAACCACATTTTATCGCCACCATTTGCTAAATAATCAGTAGTAAGGACTCTTATTTTATCACCTCTATTAAAATTAATAGCTGAAGGATAATCAGCACTTAAATGTCCTGTAAAATCCTTCTCTATTTTCATTCCAGAAAAAGGCTCTCCACCTCTAGATATTAAATAATCAACAAGCCCAACAAATGAGGTTTCATCTAATTCCAGAATAACCAATTCATTTTCAAAAGGCATAAGTTTATAAATATCCCCTCTTGTAATTTCTCCTTTGGGTAAAATTGAGCGTAATCCACCATTGTTCATTACACAAATATCTACCAAGTTGGCATACTGTTGCAAACATAAATCGCAAACAAAGTTCCCTAATAAACTTTCAGGCCTTCCTTTTGTCATTTCCACTTTAGAAATACATAAAACATCATTCATCAGAGAATCAATTTTGATTTTATAAGGAGCAATCATAGCGATAATGGTACTATCATTTTCTGCTTTTACATCATAAATACTTTCGGAATGCGATTGTAAATTGTATTGAACAGAACAAGAGGCAAGTAAAAACGCTACTAAATATATAAGATATGTTCTCCACTTCATTTCGCTACAATATTAAGAAATAAAATTATTGTGTGTATTATTGCGGTATGTATTCTTTCGAAACAAAAGTTAGGGTAAGGTATGGCGAAACCGACCAAATGGGATTTGTTTATTATGGCGTTTTTGCACAATACTTTGAGATTGGGCGTGTTGAACTTTTACGATCATTAGGTATTAGTTATAAAAAACTAGAAGAAAAAGGTTACTTTCTACCAGTTGTAAATTTTGAAATTCAGTATAAAAAGCCAGCACTTTATGATGATGAACTGACTATCAAAACAACTATAAAACAGTTGCCATCTGCACGAATTACTTTTTATTATGAAACTTATAATGCAGAGGATATTTTATTAAATACGGGAAAGGTGGTTCTGGTTTTTGTAGAAAAAACTACCAAAAAGCCTTGTCCGCCTCCAGCTTTAATAATGGACAAACTAAAGAAAAAATTAGAAAGCTAGAATGGTTTATTCGCTTTAACTTTACTAAAAGATTTTACCAAAAGACAAATAATGAGGACTTCTACAACTACAAGTAGATAATGGAGGTTATATACTTGGATCTGATTATCTATAATACCAAATCGATATTCTAATACCTTATAAAATAAGAATGAAATAGCCAAGCCAATTAAATATCCTGCTTGTTTAGCAACATCCACAAAGGTTAAAATTTTATCTTTTTTCAGGGCTAAAGTTTCTGCCCTTACCAAATAGGATCCAAATACAAAAGACAATTGATATCCTATATAAATCATTAAAGCAGTTTGGTAACTATAAGAAAAAAGGAGAAAATAAACAACCATAGCCAAAAGCACCAATTCCACAAATAAGGAGATTCGAAAAAAGTAATGATTGTTAAGAATCTTAGCATAAAACATAGCAACAACAAGCATAAGAGCTGCCAAAACAATACCTCCTAAAGAATAGACAGAAGGAGATAAAGGAGTATAAATAATAAATATACTTCCAACAGAAATTCCTGTGAATAATGAATTGAAGAATTTATAACTAATAAATGCTCTGTGATTTATTTTTAATGTGTCGAGCATTATATAATTCTAATAATAAGTTAACCTTCTAACTTTAGCAATTAGTTTTGCCAAACGGATTACTTGTTTGGTATAGCCAAACTCATTGTCGTACCAAACATAAAGCACAACATCCTTCCCTTCATCCGTTACAATGGTAGCGTTGCTATCAAATACCGAGCAACAAGAGTCTCCAATAATATCAGTAGATACTAATTCAGGATCTACTTGATAATGAATTTGATTTACCAAATTACCGTTAAGTGCTGCATCACACATAGTAGCATTCATATCCTCAACTGAAGTAGTATTATTCAAACTCAGTTTGAGGATGGCTAAGGATACATTTGGTGTAGGAACTCGTACTGCATTTGCTGAAAGTTTCCCTGCTAATGACGGAATTACTTTAGTTACTGCATTTCCTGCTCCTGTTGAGGTGATTACCATATTAAGGGCTGCTGAACGCCCTCTTCTTGGTTTTTTGTGCATATTATCCAATAAGTTTTGGTCATTAGTATAAGAGTGAACGGTTTCTAAATGTCCTTTCTCTACACCATATTTATTTTCAACAATATGTAAAATGGGTGCAATACAATTGGTAGTACAAGATGCAGCAGAGAAAATATCAGTATTATTAATATCTAATTCTTTGGAGTTTATTCCATACACAATATTTGGGATCCCTTTTCCAGGGGCAGTTAATAAAACTTTACTGACTCCTGTTGCTTTTAAATGGCGCGATAATGCTTCTTTATCCGTAAAAGCACCTGTGTTGTCTATTAGTAATGCATTATCAATTCCGTGTTCCGTATAGTCAATATCTTCCGGGTTTCCTCCATCAATAAATTTGATTTGTTGTCCGTTTACAACAATTGAACTGTTAGCCAGGTCAACATCAACTACTCCTTTAAATGCTCCATGTACCGAGTCATTTCTTAAAAGGTCAGCTCTTTTGATAATTTGAGCATCTGTTAATTTTCTTACAACAATTGCTTTCAATCGTAATTGCTGTCCTTTTCCTGCTTGTTTTATCAATTCTCTAGCGGCTAATCTTCCAATTCTACCAAAGCCATAAAGAATCACATCTTTTGGAGCAAATCTTGAATTATCAGCACTTAACATAGCGCTTAATTTTTCGCTTAAAAATGCATTGGCATCAATTGCACCGCTTTCCAAAAATTCTGCTGAAAGCAATCCTATATCTAATTTTGATGGTGCTAAGTCCATTTTAAGCATTTCATTAGCTAGTGTAGCAGCAGTTGTCACATCTGTTTTTCGTTTTACAACATTATTGGCATACGCAAAAAAGTTCATCAATTCTGACACGCCAATTTCGAGCAGCTGATTTCTAAAAAGCACCAGTTCAATTCCTTTGTCGTACATCAAAGTACCTACTGAATTTAATAAATCAATTCCTGCTTTTTCTTGTTTTACCCAATCGTTCAATTTCGTTTCATAAGATGATGACATGCGTTTTATTTTTTTGATTATAAAATTGCTGCAAAAATAGATATTCTGCTGAAAAAGCGAGTGCTTTTTTAATAGTATTTCTTCTGCTTTTTGACAGAAGTAGTCAGGAGTCAGAATTCAGGAGTCAGTAGCTTGGATTTTATAAACTTGTAAATTCTATTATTCTGAATACTGTCTACTGTTTACTGTTTACTTTTTCTTACTTTTACCAAATGATTATAGAATTTTACAAATATCAAGGTACGGGTAATGATTTCATCCTAATTGATGATAGAGAGAATGAATTTAATATAGATGATAGGGGACTTATTTCAGCACTTTGCGAAAGGAGAATGGGTATTGGCGGGGATGGATTAATCCTATTGCGTGAGCATGAGACACTTGATTTTGAGATGATTTATTTTAATGCGGATGGAAAACAGTCCAGTATGTGTGGTAATGGCGGTAGGTGTATAATCGCTTTTGCTAATTTGCTTGAAATGGTTAAAACCAAAACTACTTTTATGGCAATTGATGGCGAGCATAAAGGAAAAATTACGGAAGAGGCAATCGCCTTGCAAATGCAAGATGTAAGTAAAATTGAAGGAGTGGGTGATGGCTTGGTGATAGATACTGGCTCTCCTCATTACATTGAAATGGTGGATGATTTGGAACATCTTGATGTAAATAAAGAAGGGAGAAGAATTAGAAATTCCAAAGAATTTAAAAAAGAAGGAATAAATGTAAATTTTGTATTGGATGCTGCCCAGTTGCAAATGCGTACTTACGAAAGAGGGGTAGAGGGTGAAACCCTAAGTTGCGGCACGGGAGTTGTAGCTACTGCAATTGCAATGCACTATGCCAATTGTATAGAAGATAATCCGGTGAGTATTAAAACAAAAGGAGGGGAACTAACCGTTAGTTTTGAGGAGTTTAACGGAACTTATCGTAATATTTGGTTAATTGGTGAGGCTAGCATGGTTTATGCTGGAGAATTTGAATGTTAAAAGTAAAAGAAATAACGCTCCGCAGCTTAGAATTTACTGATTTAGATTTTCTGTTTGGATTAGAAAATGACCGAACCCTTTGGAAGGTGAGCGGCACTACCACTCCTTTTTCAGAAAAACAATTAGCCAACTACATATGCCATGCCAAAGAGGATATTGCTATTGCTGGGCAGTTTCGTTTTGTGATTGATTTGGATACAGTGGCTATTGGCCTGATTGATTTATACGAGTATAACTGGCAAAAACAAAATGCGGGAGTAGGGATTGTAATACTCAAAAAATACAGAAGAAAAGGCTTTGCCAAACAAGCATTGAAAGCTCTGATAAGGCATGCATGGAGAAAGTTAAGATTAAAGCAGTTGCACACGGGAATTTTCTCGGACAACAAAGCAAGTTTGGCTTTATTTAAAGCGGTTGGTTTCCAGAGGGTACGCAAAAACAATTATGTGCTGAATAGATGAAAAATATTGTAATTGCTCTCTTTTCTACACTCCTTTTATTCGCCTGCCAAAGAGGAGAAGTAAACAATTATACTCAGTACTTAAATCATAACGATACCGTAAAATATGTTGGAAAGCAAGAATGTAGAGTTTGTCATGCGGAGATTTATGATTCCTATATGCAAACAGGAATGGGGCAATCCTTTCATTTTGCGACAAAAGAGCATTCAGCATTAACAACTTCTGAAATGCCACTCATTCACGATTCTATTAAAAATTTATCCTATCAACCTTTTTGGAAAAATGACAGTTTATATCTGAAGGAATTCCGAATAAAAGGAAGGGATACCACTCATTTGCTCATTAAAAAAGTAAACTATAAAATAGGGAGCGGACAACATACCAATTCCCACTTATTTGAAATTAACGGCTATGTGCATCAAATGCCTTATACTTATTACACGCAAAGCGCAATTGCAGATTTACCTCCTGGTTTTGAAAAGGGAAATAATACGCGTTTCAGTCGTGAAATTGGTTTGGAGTGCATGAGTTGCCATAATGCTTATCCTAATCATGTTGAGGGTTCACTTAATAAATACAATAGCATTCCTTCAGGAATTGATTGTGAAAGGTGCCATGGGCCGGGAGAAGTGCATGTAAAACAAAAGTTGGCTGGGCATATTATTGATACCTCAAAGTATATTGATTACACCATAGTAAATCCTGCAAAATTGCCTTTGGACTTGCAGTTTGATGTGTGCCAAAGGTGCCACTTACAAGGTACGGCTGTGCTGGCTGAGGGAAAAACTTTTACGGATTTTAAGCCAGGAATGCCCCTGACTGAGGTGATGGATGTTTATTTGCCAAAGCACAAAGATAGTGAGTCGTTTATTATGGCTTCTCATGTGGATAGATTAAAAGAAAGCGCTTGTTTCAAAACAGCCGAAATGACCTGTGTTAGTTGTCATAATCCGCACAAGAGCGTAACTACTTTGTCCGCTACTTATTTTGATAATAAGTGTATGCAATGTCATGAGGTTTGCAAGGAGGAGCAGACGCAAAATTGCACCTCTTGTCATATGCCAAAATCTTCTTCCACCGATATTATGCATGTTGCCATAACGGATCATAAAATTGGTATTCATAATGATGTGAAAGCTGAAAAAGGAGCATTTTTAGGACTAATTGCTATCAATAATGCTAAGCCCACAAATCTGTCAAAAGCAAAGGCTTATTTAAAGCATTTTGAAAGTTTTGAAGCAAATCCTAATTACTTGGATAGTGCTTTTTATTTTCTGCAAAAAACATCCCCTTATTTTACTGTTTATGTGCAGTATTTCTACTTGAAACAAGATGATAAAGGATTGATAAATTTTGTGATGAATAATGAAGTAGATAGCACAAAATACAGCAATAGCAGTTTGGCCATGGCCTATAGCAGAGTAGGAGAGGTATTTGCTCGTAATAAGATGAGTAGTACTGCCGAAAAATATTTCAATAAAGCGACAGTACGCATGCCTTTTGTAATTGATTATAAAATAAAACAGGGTGCTTTTTTGCTAAAACAAAAACAGTTATCAGCTTCTAAAATAGTTTTTTCTGATGCCTTAACGCTTAATCCAACTTTTAAAGAAATACACTTGAATTTAGGATATATTTCTTTGTTGGAGCATAATTTTGAAAAGGCAGATTTATATTTAAAACAGGCACTTGCACTTGATCCTGATTATGTTTTGGCTTACGAAAATTTGGTGCTTTTGGCACAAATGCAAAATAAAATAGAGCAAGCAAAAGTATATCTCAATAAAATTTTAGAAATTGCTCCAGCACATAAAGCAAAAGAAATTTTACAAAAACTATAATTTGAAAAGAAGAAGAAAAAAGAGTAATTATCCGGCAATACGAAAGTTTGTGATTGCCTTTTTTGTATTGGCTATTTTAGGTGGTTTTGGGATGGTTTACGAACTTTATTCCAGAGTTTATCAGCCTAATATTGTATTGCCTAATGATGCAAGTGAAAAGTATATTTACATTCCTACTGCTGCTGATTTTTCGGATGTTGTAAAAGTGCTTTCTGAAAATGGATTATTGATAAATGCTAATTCCTTTAAATGGGTGGCAAACCGAAAAAATTACACCCAAAACATAAAACCAGGACGGTATTTTATCAATCGGGAATTAAACAATAATGAGCTGATTAATTTATTGCGTTCAGGAGAGCAAGTTCCCGTAAAAGTTACTTTTAATAATCTCAGAACAAAGCAGGCGTTGTCAGGAAAAATATCTGCTCAAATGGAGGCTGATTCTATTGCTATAATGGAACACTTAAATGACACTGCTTTTTTACTAGAAACAGGATTAAATACTAATAATATAACCTCTTTATTTATTCCAAATACTTATGAATTTTATTGGAATACTTCTGCCAAAGCATTTTTAGAGCGCATGCAAAAGGAATACAATAAATTTTGGAATAAGGAAAGGTTAAAAAAAGCAGCTAGGATTGGGCTTACAAAATTTGAAGTATCTTCTCTTGCCTCTATTGTGGAAATGGAATCTTACAAAAAAGATGAGCGCCCAATTATTGCTCGACTATACCTTAATAGATTGAAGAAAAGAATGAAATTACAATCGGACCCAACCATTATTTTTGCTATTGGCGATTTTTCCATAAGAAGGGTGCTAACCAAAGATTTGAAAATTGATTCTCCTTATAATACCTATTTACACAAAGGACTTCCTCCTGGCCCTATCTGTATTCCATCCATTAATGCCATTGATGCAGTACTAAATGCAAGCAAAAATGATTACCTTTTTATGTGTGCAAAAGAGGATTTTTCGGGCTATCATAATTTTGCAAAAACAGCAAGAGAACATGGTAAAAATGCTAGAAAATACAGAAGGGCATTAAATAAACGAAAAATAATGCGCTAATTTATTAGTTTTGCAAGATTAATAATTAAAGAAAACAATGACGAAAATCAAGTTTGGAACGGATGGCTGGAGAGCTATAATTTCAAAAGAATATACTTGCGATAATGTAGCAAGAGTAAGTATTGCAGTTGGGGATTGGCTAAATGAAAATAAGAAAAATCCAGTAGTTGTAATTGGGCACGATTGCCGTTTTGGAGGTGAGCTTTTTGCTGAAACAGCTGCTAAAGTATTAGCATCAAAAGGAGTATTGGTAAAAATTGCAAAAGGCTTTGTTTCTACTCCTATGGTTTCCTTGGGTGTAGTGAATGAAAAAGCATCTTTGGGTGTGGTGATTACAGCTTCTCATAATCCGCCAACTTATAATGGCTACAAACTAAAAGGTGATTTTGGTGGTCCGCTTTTACCTAATGATATTACGGCTGTTGAAAATAGAATTCCTGATGCTAATTCAGTAGATTATAATGCAATAAGTATGGATGATTTAGTTGCTGAAGGTAAGGTTGTTTATGTTGATTTAGAAGATATGTACTGCAAGCATGCTGAGGAAAGTTTTGATTTAGATGCAATTAATAATTCGGATATGAATTTTGCTTATGATGCCATGTTTGGATCAGGAATGAATGCTGTAAAACGCCTCTTACCATCTGCCACTCTTTTGCATTGTGAGGACAATCCAGGATTTTTAGGAACTGCTCCTGAACCAATTCACAGGAACTTACAAGAGTTTTCTGATTTGATGAAAAACAATGATTTAGATTGTGGTTTAGCAACAGATGGAGATGCAGATAGAATTGGGCTTTACGATAGTAAAGGAAACTTTGTAGATTCTCATCATATTATTTTATTGTTGATTCACTATATGGTAAAATATAAAGGAATGTCAGGAAAGGTGGTAACTGCATTTTCTTGCTCAGTAAAAGTAGAGCAAATATGTAAGAATTATGGGTTGGAACAAGAAACAGTTCAGATAGGTTTTAAGCATATTGCAGGAAAAATGATT
Source organism: Flavobacteriales bacterium (assembly GCA_012960835.1). GTDB lineage: Bacteria > Bacteroidota > Bacteroidia > Flavobacteriales > BACL11 > DUAL01. The sequence continues at coordinate 18,605 of DUAL01000176.1, forward strand.
ACGGAAGATGTGCTTTTAGGAGGAGAGGAGTCTGGTGGAATTGCTACGACAGGTCATATTCCTGAGCGTGATGGAATTTGGATGGGACTCATCCTTTTTGAATTTATGGCTAAATCAGGCAAATCACTAGAAGATTTAATTGCTGAGGTGTATGCAATTGTTGGTCCTTTTGCATTTGAGCGTATTGATTTACACATTGATAATGATACTAAACTAAGAATTATTGAGGATTGTAAAGCAGGGAAATTCACACAGTTTGGAAAATACAAAGTGGATAGAATTGATACTACTGATGGCTTCAAATTCTTTTTTGATGAAGATACTTGGCTTATGATTCGTCCTTCAGGTACTGAGCCCGTTTTAAGAACTTATGCTGAAGCTTCAACTCAGGAAAAAGTATTTGATATTTTAGCTGATTGTAAAGCGACTATCCTCTAAATGAAACATCTGTTTCTGATATTATTTTCTTTCTTAATTGTTTATTCTTCAGCTCAACAAATTGACAAAAAAAAACAAAACAATCAAAAGTTAAAAATTTTACTAATTACTGAAGGCACAACTTATACCGCTACCCTTATTGCGCTTAATTCCCTTTGGTATAAGGATTATCCTAGAAGCAGTTTTCATTTTATAAATGATAATGGAGAATGGCTGCAAATGGATAAAATGGGACATATGACTTCTTCTTATTATATGGGAGTTGCTGGAATAAAGGCCTATAAATGGGCTGGAGTGAATGAAAAAGAAGCTATTTGGTATGGAGGGCTTTCAGGTAGTTTTTTTCTTACAGTAGTTGAAATTTTAGATGGTTTTTCAGCAGAGTGGGGTGCATCATCTGGCGATTTGATTGCCAATACAATGGGCTCAGCACTGTGCATATCACAAGCGCTTTTGTGGGATGAGCAAAAAATTCAATTAAAGTATAGCTACAATAAATCTTTTTGGGCAGATAAAAACCCAGAACAATTGGGGAAAAACCTGATTCAAAATATGCTGAAAGATTATAACGGGCAAAAATATTGGCTATCGTTTAATATCAAATCCTTATTAGAATTAGAAAACCATTTTCCATCATGGCTTTCTCTTTCATTAGGGTATAGCGGCTATGGCATGAAGAATCCTTATCATGAGAATGGAGATCCTGAAAGAATGAGAGAATATTTTTTAGCATTAGATATTGATTTAAATAGAGTGCAAACAAAATCAAAATTTGTAAATTCTCTACTGCACACTTTTGGATTTGTAAAATTTCCAATGCCAACAATTGGTATAAGAGAGAAAAAAATATTTATTCATCCATTATTTTTCTGATGAATCATAATTTCAAAACAGGAGACAGAGTGCTTTTTATCAATGAAAATGATAAGGGCACAATTTTGATGTTTATTGGAAATACTAAAGTAAAACTACTCAATAGTCAGGGATTTGAACAGATGGTTTCAATAAATGAAATTATGCCTTTCCCAACCGATACACACGATACAAATGCTTATGGAAGTTACCATCCTATAGAGGATAACATGGAAGATTTACAACAAACAGATGATAATAAATTTATGCAATTTTCAAAAGATAAAATAAGCCATTTGGTATGTAAAGCCGATTTGCATATTGAGAATTTAGTAGAGCAGTACAGGCATTTAGAAAATTTTGAGATTATTCAAATTCAAAAAAACAGATGTGAGGATTGTATCGCTCTTGCAAAAGAAAAAGGAGTCCCTAGATTAAATTTGGTGCATGGGGTAGGGAAGGGGTCTTTAAAAAAAGAAATTCACGCCTTATTAAAAGCATACGGTTTACAATTTTCGGATGAGTACGGATTTACGGAAGTAATAATTTCTTAAGTTTGCTGAAATTATGAAAAAGATTTTTTTTATTTCTTGGTTTCTTTTTAATGTTTCTGCTTTTTCTCAAAGTTCTGCATTTATTTATGGAGGAGGAAATCTGTGCGACAATGCGGGAACAATTGATGTAGAAATCAGTTTGGCAGGAACGCAACCTTGGAATATAGTTTATGCTATTGATGGAGTGAGCCAACCTTCTGTCTCTACTTCTAGCAATCCGCATATTATCCCAACTAAAATAGGGGGTGTTTATACGGTAGTTTCTGTTTCGGATGCGGCGGGAATTGGTACTACAAGCGGGAGTGCAATTGTTACTATTTTGCAAGCACCAATTGCTCAATTTACAATAGAGCAGGATACACTTTCTTTCCTTTATCCTATCGCCAAATTTCGGGATAAAACCATTGGGGCTACTGCTTGGAAATGGAATTTTGGTGATCCACCTATTAATGGAACATCTGTTCTGCAAAATCCTGTGCATACTTTTGTCGATTCTATTGCTGTTTATCAAGTTACTTTAATTGCATCTGACATAAACGGATGCTCTAACACCACCTTCCATCAAGTTTGGGTAAATGATGAATCTTACATTTATATTTAATTAGCGAATTAACTTAAACAATAAAATTAAATCAATATAATTTTCATATTTCAGGGGTTTTGGGGTTTTGGGG
>DUAL01000177.1 GCA_012960835.1 Flavobacteriales bacterium
TTATTAAAGAAAATAGGTGTGCGGAGCATCCTTTGATCCGAAAAATCCATATTGTCCCAAAAGTGTCTTTTGTAATAATAAAACTGAAAATTCTCTTTTGGTTTTCCGGTTGAATCTAGTGGCGTTTCTGGAATCTTTATATCGGTTGTGGCACGAATAATTTTACTAAAAAATACATTCGGATATTTATTGTTGAAAATATTTCGATAGGACCTCACGCCCTCATCTACTTTTGCAATTTCTTGCTGAATTTTCTCTTTTTCCTCCTCTGATTTTGCATTGCTTTGTTTTTCTTTTAGAGGGCTAACCTCATTCTGTTTTTCTGTAATATAATTCAGGTATTCATAAAAAGCAGTATTTTCTCTTGAATTCTGAAAACGCATACTTTGTACTAAATCGTTTTTATCGGTGGTAAAAGAAAATTTCTGTTCTGAAATAATCAATTCAAAATATTTTCCACCAGGAAGTACAACTAAATAAATACCCCCTTCCAACTCTTTGTCCCCACTAAAAGTAAGTTTTCCTTTTACTACATCAGTTGTATCTGTGGCATATTGCTTTCCCCCAAAATAGTAGGCCAAAATAGCAGTAGTGTCCTGCATGTTTTTAATCTCTCCTTTTATTTTATAGCCCTGGGAAAAGGAGGCTGTAAAAAATACCGAAAGGCAAACTATTAAAAGAAACTTCTTCATTTTATATTTTTTAAAAGAAACCGCAAAATTAAAAATCAAAACGACTCTATCAAGAATCTATTGTTTGTTTTTTAGATATCCTTCCAAAAAAACAATTCCAATGATAACACTACTCCCAACATAAAACGAATTACTCATTAGTTCAGAATCGCCAAAAATGACAAGTGCTAATATGATACTGTAAATTGGTTCAAGATTGATGGCCATAATTAAAGAATATGGTGTAATATGTTTCATGATTTCAGTCATCCACACAAATACCATAGCAGTACAAAGCGTTCCTAAAATAAGTAAATAACTAAAATCAGTTACTGATATCAGTGAAGTAAAAACAGTGTAGTCTTGTTTAAGTAACAAAACACAACTTATAATCAGCACTCCTGCAAGCATCTCAATCATTGTAATTTTTGCGGCTCCCACTTTTTTAATATATTTTGCATTGAAAAGTGTAAATAAAGTTCCTAAAAATGCAGCCATTATTCCATAGAAGTAGCCCCAAAAGTATTGCGTTTCTGCTCCTAAAATAAATATTAATGCAGCAATTACTACAATTCCCATCAATACTTCATATTTCAAAAGTTTTCTCTTAAAAAATATTGGTTCAATTAGTGCAGAAAAAAGAGAAGAGGTAGCCAAACAAACTACCGCAACCGAAATGGTAGATACTTTTATAGATTGAAAAAAACATAACCAATGAAAAGTAACCAAAGCGCCAACCCCTAAAATCCCAAAAAAATCTTTTAGAATAACAGTGAACAACTGCTTTTTGTATGCCAAAAAGAGGGATAAAGTAATAAAAGCAATAAACATTCGATACCACACCAACTGTATTGCATCTAAGGATATCAATTTCCCAAATACCCCTGTTAGTCCTAAAATAACTACCATTAAGTGTAGTGAACTAAGTTTATATTTTTCTATTATATGATACATGGATTTTATTGATAATTTTGCACAAAAATATAAATTCAAATGAAAATCATAATTTCTCCTGCCAAAAAGATGGATTGCAGCAATAATGAAAGCAATCTTTCCTTTTCTAATTGTGCCTTTTTAGATGAGGCGAAAGAATTGACCAAAATTTTAAAAGAATTCTCGCCAAGCAAGTTATCAAACTTAATGGGGATTAGCCCTAATTTAGGATTATTGAATGCTGATAGATTCAGCAATTGGACATTGCCTTTTAGCCAAAAAAGTGCAAAACAAGCAATCCTTATGTTTAAAGGGGATGTATATCAAGGAATAAATTCGAATGATTTTGAAAGGGAAGATTTTGATTTTGCTCAAAAACATTTACGCATACTTTCAGGATTGTATGGATTACTGAAACCACTAGATTTAATGCAGGCCTACCGATTGGAAATGAGCACAAAACTAGAAAACAAAAAAGGAAAAAATTTATACCAATTTTGGGGAGATAGTTTAACTCAGTGTCTTACTAATGAAATTAAAATAGATAAGGAGAGTTGTTTGATTAACTTAGCTTCAAATGAATACTCTAAAGTATTAAAGTTCAAAGATTTAGGAATAGCAGTTATCACTCCTGTTTTTAAAGATTTCAAAAATGGAAACTTAAAAGTAATTTCCTTTTTTGCTAAAAAGGCGAGAGGGAAAATGTGCAGATACATTATCAAAAACAAAATTACGTCCCCTGATAGATTGTATGATTTTAATGATTCGGGATATGCTTTTAACAGTAATTTATCTTCCGATACTGAATTTGTTTTTGTGCGATAAACTTTTTTGGATACATAAGATTATAATAAGCTTTTTGCTACTTCTTGCTTTTCTGGTATTTTTTTATGAACTTTACAAACTAATTTTACAACTTAAACAACTATGAAAAAACTATTATTGCTTGCTCTGATATTTATATTTTCTTTTAATATACAGGCACAACAAATGTTGGGATCGATTACAAATATCAGTTGTTATCCTGCTAATCCAACCACAAATGATACAATCTATCTATATGTAGATTGTTCTTTTGGAAGTTCATCCTGTGATATGCTTACTTCATCTCATAGTGTGACTGGAAATACCATATTTGCTAGCTCATTACATTGTCTTGGTATGCTTACAGCAATGTGCAACACAACTGATACTTTTATGATTTTACCTCTATCAGTAGGTACTTATATATTTAATATGACGCTTTCTAGTGGATTTGGTGGACCTCCATGTACGGCTGGTATTGTTGCTGACGATAATCAACTTTTTTCATTCTCAGTATCTTCTGCGCAAACACCATGCGTACTTACTGGTGGGAGCGTGTATATTGATCATACAAGTTGGATGATGAATGCGACTGTTAATGGTATGTCACAATACAGTTATGCTTGGACAAGTGGAGCAGCAGCTAATCAAACTCCATTTTATTCTTCTTGGTCTGTTACTATTACAGATCTAATAAGTGGGTGTGACACAACTATTTCTCAGACTTGTATTCCAGATTTAAATGCAGTGTGTATGTGCACAATGATTTATATGCCTGTCTGTGGTTGTGATGGTAATATGTATTCAAATTCTTGTTTAGCTGATTGTGCAGATGTAGCATGGACACCAGCAATTCCTAGTGGTATTCCTGGTGGTTTTCTTCCATGTACTCAGCCAAATTCTTGTATAGATTCATCACTTATAATAACTGGAATACTTTGCCCAACGATTTACGATCCCGTATGTGGTTGTGATAGTATCACATATTATAATGATTGTCAAGCGCAAAATTGGTATGGTGTTTCATCATGGACACAAGGACCATGTTCTACTTTTG
>DUAL01000178.1:0-324 GCA_012960835.1 Flavobacteriales bacterium
GCTGAAAAAACACAGGTTTTTGCAAGTAAAGGTGAAGCAAGGCGCATGACACAATCCAATGCGGTAAGTATCAATAAAGAAAAAATTACGGAAGATTTTCAGCTTTCTGAAAATGACCTATTAAACGGAAAATACATATTAGCACAAAAAGGAAAGAAGAACTACTTTTTAATTATTGTCGCTTAACTTGTTTCAAAGCCTTTGCCAACTCATTGTATTTTTGGCTTCCAAACATAATGTTTAACCCATTTTTCAGGAAAATTTTTACTCCTTTATTTCCGCTAACATTATAGGCTTTTCCTTTCAACCCGTATTTGATTCCCC
>DUAL01000178.1:550-1908 GCA_012960835.1 Flavobacteriales bacterium
CCACAACCACCATTGTGTGAACTTCTGATTTTCTTCAAATATATAATTCATTACTTCATCAATTTTTGGGCTTGCATAATATTAGTGGTCGGTAATTGGCAAACTTTGTTTTCACATACATAAATCATAGTTGTACCTTCAACATATTTCCCATCTAAAAGCTCTAAATCACTTTTTTCAAAACAACCAACAAATAACTTATTTGGCACATATTTTTTATTCAATTCCATTGCCTTAGCATGTGCCTTTTTTCCAACAATTGCAACCTCATAAAAAGGGACAATTTCTTTTAACATAAGAGTGGCGTAATTGGCATAACCTGAAGCATACTTTTCCATATCTGGTTTTACATTATTCGCAATAGTAATGGATTTTTCTTTGTAATCCCTATTATCTAAAATAGTTCCTAAATCATAGAGCACATTAGCCATTACTGAGTTGGAAGCTGGAATTACGTTATCGTTTATTTCCATTTTTCTAGCCACTAATTCAGGGTCTAACTTGGAAGTAAAATAGAACATCCCACTTTCTGTATCAAAGAATTTTTCTAAAGAATATTTTACTAAAAGGTCTGCTCTATTAAGCCACAGTTCATCAAAAGTAGCTTCATAAAGGCGAATAAAAGCAGCACTTACAATGGCATAATCTTCCAAATATGCATTAATAGTAGAGCGCCCATCTTTGTAAGAATGCCACAATTTTCCATCCTTTTGCATTTGTGTATTCGCAATGAAATTTGCGTTATTTATTGCGATATCCAAATGATGTTTTTCGCCAAATGTCATGTAGGCATCAACATAACCCTTTAGCATCAATCCATTCCAGGAGGTTAAGGATTTATCATCTAATCCTGGCCGGATTCTTTTATCTCTTTCCTTCATCAAAATTTGTTTCCAATTATTGATTTTAGCATCTAATTCTAAAACAGAGATTTTATTGATTTTAGCCACTTTCTTTTTAGTATCTTTTCTGAGCAATATGTAATTTCCATGTTCCCAAAGACCAGTTCGGTTTACATTATAATAGTCCTGAAAAATGTCAAAATCCTCACGGATAAATAATTTCAATTCCGTTTCATTCCAAACATAAAACTTTCCTTCTTCTCCCTCACTATCTGCATCTAATGCAGAATAAAAGGCGCCATTTTCTGCCATTAATTCTCTTTCTATAAATTCCAGAGTTTCAAAAACTATTTCTTTATACAGTGTTTTTTTAAATTTTAAATACCCTTCTGAATACAGACTTACTAATTGTCCATTATCATAAAGCATCTTTTCAAAATGGGGAGCCTTCCATAATTTATCTACCGAATAGCGTGCGAAACCTCCTCCAATTTGATCATAAATGCCACCAAAAGC
>DUAL01000178.1:2024-2311 GCA_012960835.1 Flavobacteriales bacterium
GCTTCCTCCTTCTGAGTTATCAAAGCGTTCAGCCCAAGGCGAAACCATATCATTCAAATCCTTCCAAGTAAAGTTAATTTCTGCAGTATTCAAACCAATGTTCTCCACTTGCTGAATGCCTTGCGACAATCTGTCGGCATATTCTATTACTTTTACCCTGTCATTTTGGTAGGCATTTGCAAGCCCTAAAATCTGTTTTTTCCAATCCTCTTTTCTGAAATAAGTTCCTCCCCAAAATGGTTTTCCGTTAGGAAGCGCTACACAATTCAGTGGCCAACCCCCTCTTT
>DUAL01000178.1:2359-3036 GCA_012960835.1 Flavobacteriales bacterium
TCCCTATCCACCTTAATGCAAATGAAATTATCATTCATAATTTTTGCCACCTCAGCATCCTCAAAACTTTCGTGTTCCATAACATGACACCAATGGCAAGCCGAATAACCAATACTAATCAGCAGTAACTTTCCCTCTGCTTTTGCTTTATCCAAAGTTTGCTCATTCCAAGGGTGCCAATCCACAGGATTATGAGCGTGTTGCAAAAGATAAGGACTCGTTTCATTGACTAAGGCATTGGTGTATTTATGTTGTTTTTCCACTTTTTTATTTTCTTGATGTTGACTATTGCAACTAATTGTGAGGAGGAGAAATATTCCTAATAAATTTTTGTATTTCATCTTGTTAAACAAGTTTAATGGTGCAACTTCACAAAATTAACAAAGAAATGAGGAATTGTTTCTATCCCTTTTAAATAATTAAAAATTCCATAATGCTCGTTAGGAGAATGAATAGCATCCGAATCTAAACCAAAGCCAAGTAAAATAGATTTTACGCCTAATTCTGCTTCAAATAAAGCAACAATAGGGATAGAGCCCCCGCTTTTAACCGGAACAGGTTTCTTGCCATAAGTAGTTTCCATTGCTTTGCTTGCTGCTAAATAAGCAGGAATATCAGTTGGAGAAACATAAGGCTCTCCACCATGATGAGGGCTTACTTTTACTGTTACAGATTTT
>DUAL01000178.1:3079-3425 GCA_012960835.1 Flavobacteriales bacterium
TGATTTCTGCATCCGATTGGTTAGGGACTAAACGCATAGATATTTTAGCAAATGCTTTTGATGCGATAACTGTTTTTGCCCCCTCACCTGTGTATCCTCCCCAAATTCCGTTTACATCCAAAGTTGGCCGAATTCCATTTCTTTCCATAGTAGTATAGCTTTCTTCTCCATGAATATCAGAAAGGTCTAACGCTTTTTTATAGGCCTCCAAAGAGAAAGGTGCTCTGGCAATATCTTCTCTTTCATTGGCTGATAGTTCCACTACATTATCATAAAATCCTGGAATTGTAATCTGATTATTTTCATCCTTCATTTTTGCAATCATCTCGCACAAAATATTGATTGG
>DUAL01000179.1:0-1849 GCA_012960835.1 Flavobacteriales bacterium
GGGGTTACAATTTTAGAAAACCATTTTATTGTTGTTGCTCTGGATGAAACTCAAAATGGAGCAAGTGGCTGTTCTATTGATACACTTCAAAATACGATACAAAATTTAGAAAAAGAGCTTTCTGTTTCTTTACTGAATCGCTTGAATGTATTTTGCAGAATAGATGATAAAATATACTGTATACCTACCACCAAATTATCAGAGTATGCAAATAAAGAAACCTTGTTTTACGATCTTACAATACAGAAAAAGAGTGAACTTTCTAATTGGTTAAAACAGGTAGAGGAGGGCTGGTGTGCTACTATTATTCAATAACTATTCTTTTCTCAACTGTTCCATCATCATAAATGTAAAAGAGTGGTTGATTGGTTTGGTTTATTTCTCTTCCTAGAATATCTGTAATTTTAAGAAGCTTCTTGTTTGTAGTATGTTCTTGTATAGCAGAAAGCGGTGGGCAATTAGTACTGAAATAATTTTGACTATCACCACTAAAGAACGTTCCTGTCCAATTTAATGTTGACCAAGCCGCATCATCTACATTTATGCAAGTCAGATTTAGATTAAGATAGCACAAAAATACAGTTAAAGTACTATTATTTCCATTTTTTACATCAAGGCTTATAAGTTGATTAGAAAAACAAAACAAGTGAGTTAACGCAGTATTATTACTTACATCAAGGCTTGTGAGCTGATTGCTATCACAATACACCTAAAGCAGTATTATTACTTAAGTCAAGGCTTGTGAGTTGATTTCCGCTACACCTCAGAAATTCAAAAGCAGTATTATTACTTACATCAAGGCTTGTGAGTTGATTATTATAACAATTCAAATCAGTTAAAGCAGTATTAGAACTTACATCAAGGCTGCTGAGTTGATTATCATAACACCTCAAATGATCTAAAGCAGTATTATTACTTACATCAAGGCTTGTTAGTTGATTGGCGTTACACTTCAAATCAGTTAAAGCAGAAAAATGTTCTATTCCTGTTAAATCTGAAATGAACAAATTGTCGCACCACATTTCCCCTGTAAAAGCAGCAGCTTCACTTACTTGTATTTCTGCATCTCCATTTGTATTAATTAAACTATTCCCAACTAGATATGCTTTAAAGTTAGCGTCAGGTATGTTTACGTTTTGCCCAAACCCAATCATGGGCAAGCAAAGTAATATAAGTAGTAGTTTTTTCATTTTTTTATCTACTAGCTTCTTGTATCCTTATTAGTTTGACAAGCAGCTCTTCTAATTGATCTAGCTTGAGCATATTTGCTCCATCTGATTTTGCTTCACTAGGTTTTGGATGTGTTTCCAAAAATATACCATCAACCCCAGCTGCAATTCCTGCTTTTGCTATCGTCTCTATCATTTCTGGCTTACCACCGGTTACACCACTATTTTGGTTTGGTGTTTGCAAGGAATGAGTAATATCTAAGATAACAGGAACACCAAATTTTTTCATAATAGGAATCCCTCTAAAATCAACCACTATATCTTGGTATCCAAACATAGCACCTCTATCGGTAAGCATTACAGTATTATTACCACTTTCTTTTACTTTAGTTACAGCATGCTCCATACTTTCAGGAGAAAGAAATTGTCCTTTTTTGATATTTACTACTTTTCCTGTTTTGGCTGCTGCTACTAATAAATCAGTTTGTCTGCACAAAAATGCTGGTATTTGCAATACATCAACATATTGTGCTGCAATAGCGGCCTCCTCAGGGCTATGTATATCGGTTACCGTAGGGATATTAAAGCGTTCACCTATCTTTTTAAGGATTTCTAAAGCTTCCATATCTCCAATTCCTGTAAAAGAATCTAAGCGGCTACGGTTAGCTTTTCGGTAACTT
>DUAL01000179.1:1951-3377 GCA_012960835.1 Flavobacteriales bacterium
TTCAATAGCACATGGCCCTGCCATTAAAAAGAAGTTTCCACTTCTTTGGTGTTGTATTTTATTGATTTGTGCTAACATTATCTTTAGAATTTCATACCTATCTGCAAATATGCACTTAACGAATTACTTTCTTTTCCTTTAAAAATACTTTCTAAATGCTGGGTTCCTATTCGAATAGGTATTTTATTTCCAAATTGAGTAGTGATTCCAAAGCTTAGCTTTTGTGATTATCCGCCAATTGCAATTTGAGGTATTAACAAAGCGTATTTTGTTTGAGCAAAAGTTCTCAAATAAAAATAAGGAGAATAGCCAGATTCATAAAAACCTTGTAACACCTTTTCAAATGAAAGAAGTTTATTATCCTGATTGGGTTGCCATTTTAAGTTAAAACCAACAATATACTTACTAAAATACAAATCATTTAGTGGTGTCTCCATTTTGAAGCCAAAATTAGCTGGGATATATGATTTTACAGTTCCTTTTCTCGCTTTAATATAAATATCTTCCAAATATTTATCGGATTCTGCTTCTAGAATGGAGTCGTTAAAGTCTAATAGATTTTCAATTTCAAATCCATTGAAAGAAAAGGAGGTATCTGTATTGTATTTTAATGCGCTTTCTTTCCAATTGATGTATCCTAAATCGTCAAGATATAGGGTGTATTTTTTATTTTTACTTTCAAAGTTGATTGCAAAATCAAAAGCAAATCCATTTCCATTATTTTGAAAATACTTGAAATTAGCCGTATCAGTTGCAAAGGCATTTATGTCATAATCTAGACTATTATGAGCTCCAAAAGGTGCAGTATAAAATGAAGCGTTCTCAGCAGTAAAAGAAAGATGATGATTTCCATTTAGATATGAAACAGCTGTGCTAATTGTTAAGTTATTCTCTTGAATCTTGAATATTTTTCCATAACCTAACTTTATTTGCTGAAACCTATCTAAAGTAAAATTTGTTTTATCAAAATGTAAAGTATCTCCTTGGTAATTATAATTCCCAAAAAGAGCAACTTTCATCAAATCCTTAGTAAATGACATTTTTGCTAAGTTTCTATCGGCAATAGAAAAGAAAAAGGAATTATCGCCAAAATTTCTATGAAAACTCAATGTGTTGGAAACTTCAGAAAAAATGGTGTTATTGTCATCCAATTTTGAAATCCAACTATTCTTTTGGCTTTCATTTATGTATCCTCCAAATAACATTCTGTTTGCAAAATCCATATTCAAACTATTGGATTCTAAACTGATTTCACTTTTCCAACTTATGCTATCGTTGGTAAGAGTTGTGTCTGCTGCATGGGAAAATACAGGCAAAATTAAAATAAGTAAAGGGAAAATCAATTTTTTCAATTTCCTATGGTTTTTCTAAGTTTTGCACTCATTGTAATATCCATTTTATAATCAGAATAAATTTTTACAAAACT
>DUAL01000180.1 GCA_012960835.1 Flavobacteriales bacterium
CTCCTTTTTCAAAATTTTTATTAATGGCTCTAGTTCAGTTTCATATTTTTTCCATAATCCAACTGAACTAGCATACAGAGGCTGCCTTACTTGTACTGCACTGGCAGTATTCACCGCCCTTTTTGTAGAGTGGAAGGACATACAGTCTTCTTCCCAATCTAGGTCACAAACGTTTATCATTTCTCTGCTTATTATTTCTTGGTTAGAAATAAGTTCTTCGTATTTAACCCTATGTAATTTATTTGGCAATACTGATTCCCAGTGAGCAATTAAATCAAGATATAGATTATAGTATTCACCTATTTCTTCAAGGTTATAAGCATATTCATTTTTTGCTCCAAATTTTGCTTTAAAAATTGAAAAACAGTTATCCAAAGGATCGCGCTCACAAAGAATAATTTTTGCTTCAGGTAAAGCCTTATGTATTACTCCAATGTGTTCAAAATTATATGGCATCTTATCAACAACCAGCCTACCTTCGTCCTTCCCTAAGTTTTCTATCATTCGAACATAATCTCTCCCTAGATTATCGAAAGATTTTTGATCATGTAGACTTAGATTTCTAGGAAAAGAGACTTCTTCGATAGGAAATAAGGCTTTGAATGTTGTTTTACCAAGAAAGCCTTTTTCACCGGCCCCATAAACCCTGGAATGACTAGCTAAAATCTGTTCTACCAAAGAAGTGCCAGACCTTGGCATACCTAATACAAATATTATTTTCTTACCTTGTTTTGATAACTCTTGGGAAGAGTTAAAGAAGTCTTTTGTGAAATTCACTTTTATATCAGAGACCCGCTCTTTTCTACCTTCAGTAGTATATTCAATGGTTTTTCTATGAAGCTTATTGCCTTCATTGAGATAAAAGAAAGCTTTTTTATAATTTTTAACATCTTCAAAACACTTGCCTAGACCAAAAGCTAATTGAATCCTATCTGCTAATTGTAAAGAATTATGATTGTAAATAGACTCCATCTCAGCTATGTGTGGATCTTTAGCATCTTCATAAGTCAACATTGCAGTTATATGCCGATGAGCAAATCCAAAATCAGGCCGAATATCAATAGCTTTTTTACAAATTTCTAAAGATTGCTCAAATTTTCCTAAATTTTTTAGACTAAGACTTTTGCCAATAAGTGCATCTGCATGACTTGGATTTATTTTTACAGCATTATCATAGGAAATTACTGCCTCATCAATTCTATGTGCTTTCCTGAAAGCGTTTCCAAGCAAGAAGTGTGCTTTGAAATTCGATCCATCTAAATCTATAGACCTACTAAAAGCATTGATAGCTTCATCAACTCGATCCATTTTTGAGAGAGATATTGCCAAATTGATTAAATAAACAGACTTTTTTTCTGCACCCTTAATCGCTTGATTAAAATGTCCTAAGCTTTCTTCAATCCTACCTTGCTTAGATAAAGTTACACCCAACAGGTTATGCAGGAAAGGAGAGTCTTGAAATTCTTTAAGGTGAAAGATTAATTCTTTTTCTAGAACTAAAAGTTCTCTTTTTTTATTTAAATCCAATAAATGATTGATGACTTTCTGGTCAGGGTTGAAGTTTTGTTTTGCTTTCACTTATTTTTTATACTACTTTAAGAGAAATATTATATATACAAGGTGAAATAAAAAAATGATTGATCTTTATTATGCACCCACTCCTAACGGATGGAAAATTACCATAATGCTGGAAGAGTGTTCACTTCCTTACAGAATCATTCCTGTAAATTTAGGGAAAGGAGATCAATTTAAGCCTGAATTCTTAGCAATCAGTCCTAATAATAGAATGCCTGTAATAGTTGATGATGATGGTCCTAAAGGAGAAAAGATTAGTGTCTTCGAATCAGGAGCAATACTGCTTTATTTGGGGGAAAAAACGGGTAAATTTCTTCCATCTCATCAAATAGATAGGATTAAAGTGTTGGAATGGTTATTTTGGCAGGTTGGTGGCCTAGGGCCTATGGCAGGTCAGGTCAGCCACTTTGTAAATTATGCACCAAATTTTCCTGGTGACCATTCATACTCAGAAAAACGTTATAAAAATGAATACGACAGACTTTTAGGTGTCATGAATAATATTCTCACTGAAAGAGAATATTTAGCCGGGGACTACTCAGTAGCTGACATGGCATCCTTTCCTTGGGTTACTGCTTATAAAAGATACGAAGTGGATCTAAATAAATTTAAGGAAGTGCGACGCTGGTTCGATACCCTGAAAAATAGACCTGCGGTAAGAAAAGGAATGGATGTAGGCAAGGATGAGAGGACATTTGCACAAAAACCCACTAAAGAGAGTTTAAAAATGATGTTTCAACAAGATTCAGATTCTATTGCCAGAGCAGCGGAAGAAAAAAAGGAATAATGAAATTAGAATTAGGCAATTATGAAATGGAGATGATTTTTCACGATCCTCTCATTTTTACCTTAAAAGGAGTGTTAACTGATGAAGAGTGTCAACATTTTATAGAGATTGCAGCAGACAACCTGAAAAGATCCAAGGTGAGTGGTTATGATCAGGAAGAAAGAAAAGATGGTTTGGATAACAGAAGAACCAGCAGTAATTGCTGGGTTGGTCATACTCAAGACTCCGTTACATTAGCAGTGGCTAATAGAATAGCTGAATTAGTGCAAATCCCTAGTTCTCATGCTGAATCTTTCCAAGTACTTCATTACGAAAACTCTCAAGAATATCAACCCCACTTAGATACTTTTGATCCAGATGATAAAGGTTATCTACCTTATCTGAAGAACGGAGGTCAGAGGGTTGTAACTGCACTAGCTTATTTAAGTGATGTCATTAAAGGGGGAGAAACAAGTTTTCCGAATCTAGAAAAAATAGTTTCTCCTGAAAGAGGCAAAATTGTTGTATTTCATCTTTGTAAAAAGGGAACTCTCGAGCCAAACCCCAATGCGCTGCACGGAGGTATGCCAGTCCTTGAAGGTGAAAAATGGGCTTTTAATTTATGGTTCAGACATGAAGAACTAATAAAAAAAATATGAAAACAAAAGCTTTAGTCTGTGAATCATTAACAGAAGATCTTTCTGGAGTATCTGTAAAGGAATTAGAATTGCCAGAAATTTTACCCCAACAAATGCTTATTAAAGTTAAAGCAGCTTCGGTAAACTTTCCAGATCTGTTAATGACTCAAGGCAAATACCAGCATAAACCTGACCTCCCTTTTGTCTTGGGTATGGAAGGAGCAGGAGTAGTTGAGGAAATAGGTTCTAAAGTTTCAACCTTTAAAGAAGGAGATGAAGTTACTTTTGGTTCATGGGGGAACGGAGCTTTCTCAGATTATGTAATAGTTCCTGAAAATGGTCCTCAGCTGAAATCTAAAAGCCTTGATTTTAAAGAAGCTGCTTCAT
>DUAL01000181.1:0-278 GCA_012960835.1 Flavobacteriales bacterium
AGATGCTTTAATTAATAGCACCAAGAAGGATTTTTTAGATCTGGATCTAGTAGTTCATGAACAAAGTGACAATAAGGACAAAAGCTCTCATGGCAATATTGCAGATGGATTTCAATATCTAGGCTATAGCTTTACAAATAATCTTATAAGTGTGCGCCAATCTTCAGTGCAAAAACTTTATAACAATATTAATAAATTGTTTATTACCTACAGCTATAAAAAAGCCAATATTAAAAAAGAAGACAATGCAGACAAAGAACAATTAATTGAAGATTTAT
>DUAL01000181.1:464-750 GCA_012960835.1 Flavobacteriales bacterium
AAAATAATAACTTAAGGATTAAAAAGTTTTCTAAAGCCATATTTGAAATCAAGAAAAAAGACAGTAAATATATTGAACACCCTGATAGTCTAGAAAGGCAATTAGAAGACTTTTTTAGTAGCGATGACAAATCAAATAAAGATTCCAAAAAAGCTACAGAAAAACCCAAACCCCAATCTGAAGAAATCCTACAACCAAGAAAAATATCGAAAAAAATCAATGCAAATGATTTTAGAAATCCTGAAAAAACTATAGCGTCTTTAAGGAGTGACGTAGAACCTTATTA
>DUAL01000181.1:832-1472 GCA_012960835.1 Flavobacteriales bacterium
TTTAATAGATTAAAATTATTTTTTTAATAATATTTCAAAAGGTTTATTATTATGTTGACCACCCTCGTCCTTGAGTATTGACAAAGGGTCGTTTTTTTCATTAAATATTTTTTTCAAGCTATCGACCTCTTTATTGGTTATGAAATTATTTTTTACTGCCAACCTTGCTATTTCTAGTGAATTCAACCAAATTACATTTTTTTCAATAAACGCAATATCAAAATATTTTCTAATGTCACTATATTTGCAATAAGCATCGTCCGTAGCTATAGATTCTAACCCGTAAAGATATGACATATCTATGCAAATTGCTAATCCTGCAATATTCTTATATTTACAAGAAGCTATGTCGAGAGACTTGTTTAGCTGTTTCCATCCAGAACCAGAAAACCCCAATTTTTCCTTGAATGTTTGTTTGAGTTTTATTTCAAAAAGAACAATTTTATCTTTGGATAATTTAGTAATAAAATCAATTTCTCTATATCTAGTAGCACCCCCCTTCTCGTTATATTGTAATATTCTATTTTTATATTCTGGTACTAATGTGGATAACAGTCTTTGGACTACCCCTTCCCATTCAATTAAACTTTTATTAAAAGCAAGGTTAAATGGATCTTTTTTACCACTCCGTTGGGAAAGT
>DUAL01000181.1:1594-2588 GCA_012960835.1 Flavobacteriales bacterium
AATAAAAAGTATTAATCAAATTCCCAATTGTTGTTTTTAACTTGTAACTCGATCCACTTTAAATCATCATCTCTATCTTTATTTGAATCTAAAGTATTGACTCTTTTTGCATCATAAATTGAGTGTTTAATTTGTTCGTATCTTTTTTTTGACTTAGGTTCGCCCCATAAATTCATATACTCTATCGAATGCACTTTAGGTATTTTATTAAAAAACATACAATTAAGAATTTCTCGTCTAACTTTAAACCATTCACCATTTTTTCCTGTCCTATAACCAACAAACCCTAATACGCCAATCTCAATGCCTTTACTGTTACTTTTTTGAGTTTTGTAATCTAGCTTTGGATATTCAACAAGCTTTGGCCAAAAATGATATTTATTACTAGTGAAATTTAATGCAAGGGAATCAGTTGGAATATCTTTAACTCCATAATCACAAAAAGAAACTTTAATAGTTGAATCTTTAATAAGAACAACCCTACCAACACCATACTTGTTGTGATTAACTATATAGTCTATTTTAAATTTATCCATACTCTTCAAATATATTAAGGTTACAGGTTCATTATGGATTATATTTGTAGTTTATGCAACCAACTGCTTAAGCTTTTCAAGAATCCTTACCATCGCATAAGTATCAAGTTTGCAGTACTCTAACAAAGCAGTTTTGGTTTTAACAATCTCATCGAGATCTGTTGACTCGCCTAACTGAACAAACATCCTCATGGCATCACCACCGTTATGTACACCGTCTAGATTAGGATAAGCATCTTTCATCTCGGGAACGATGGCTGGTAAAGCATATTTCAATCCATAATGCCCTTGCATCTTTGGCTCCCAATAGTCACCCCTTTGAAAAGGTATTGCTAGATCAATAAAGTTATCATGAATATTCATTAGGTGGTCTTCATAAACAGGATAGTTATCAGCTAACGTGTGAATAATGCTCTTTTCAAAACTAATGTTGAATGCCATTACGCAAGCATCTTTAG
>DUAL01000181.1:2645-3364 GCA_012960835.1 Flavobacteriales bacterium
CCTCTCTTGGATCTTGCCCAGGCGTTGCTAAATACTCTTTATGTTCTAATGAGCCATCTTCTTGCTCAATATGTAAAGAATATTGAAAAGGATACTTACCATACGGTTTCATACCTTTAAAGCTAGGTATCGCAGGGCCCAATGTTTCAAAATCAAAATGATAAATAGGATAGCTAATCGATTCAACAAAACCCTTGATCGCTTCTTTGTTAATCACACCCTTCTGAGCTTTCCATACATCAACTTTAGCTTGTTGCTTATCTGTTAGTTTCATGCCTTCTGGAATATCCTCAACAGCCACAATCCCTTCTTTATACAACTGTACAGACTTTGGATTCTTATTCATTTGGAAAATATTAAATACAGAGTATTCAGGAATACTTCTTTGTTGCTTCCAACAATAATCTATTGCATCGCACTCATAGGGCTTCTTACAGTGTCTCCCTATGTCTATATCAGGCTCATTCACTGTATCTGTTAGCATTGCCTTAAATTTACTTAAAGTGACAGGAATATCGTCTTGTAAGGCTAATACCTCATCCGTTACTTTTTCATGAGTAAATAGCTGCTGCATGTCTAACGCATCGCCACGAATATAATCAGTATTGAGTATGGTGATATAAACATCACTAATGTTATAACCCAAGCCGTTCAACACGTAATACTGGATCGATGCATCATGCCTGTAAACATCTTTAACTTCGGTAGAGCTTTTGACT
>DUAL01000182.1:0-779 GCA_012960835.1 Flavobacteriales bacterium
AAAACTTTTAAAATTGCAGAAACCACATTAAAGCACGCTAAAGAATCGGCCATTCAGCAGGCCTCCGACATTCAAGAACTTTTTAATGCAATAGACGAAGTAGCTGAGCAAGCTCGACAAGCAAGGTTGACATTAGAGCGTCAGATTAAGAAAAGAAAGAATGAGGTTAAAGAAGAACTTGCTTTAGAAGGTGTAGATAAAATAACTAAAGAGTTAGGTCGACAAAGTACAGACTTTAATTTAGTTGATAATTCAGCATTTACCGATAAGAGTGTTTTTTTATCGAGTATCAAGGGAGCCAGGGGTGTTTCAGGAGCAAGGAATGCAGTAGAGTTACTTTGTTCAAAAATGAAAGATATGATATCTGAGAAGGCATTGTGGATTAAGAGAAATGCAACAACCATAGATACAATACAAATGGAATACTCTGCTTTATTTCAAGACAGGTCTTATTTAATTGGCCTCCTTCACCATGATTTAAATCAAACAATTGATATTAGAATCAAACAATACATTGACAATCAAAAAACAATCAGTAAAAATCCAACTATTCGAAACCTGTCCTCTGTTGAAGTATTAAATGATGATGTTAACGGGAAAAAAATAAGGCCTATACTCAATTGTGAATATGACCTCTGTTCAGTGTTACAGCTGCTAATTGATGGAGTAGATTACAAAACTGGAGAAATGTTCGATTTTAGTGATCATGTTATTACTTCGTTAAAGCAGATCTTTCTATCGATGAATTGTAAGTTAAATAATAACATTAAGGCAGATAA
>DUAL01000182.1:839-3356 GCA_012960835.1 Flavobacteriales bacterium
TTGTCTTTATTCAAAATGGATATTATCTAGAAACATTGTATGAAGATGCAGTCTTAATATCTAAAACTCTTGATTATAAGTTGTTTGAAAGATCTAAAGGTGTTCCGCATTCTGGATTTAAAGGTGATATTGATAGCTTGAAAGAATTAGGTCTACCATTTGCATTTGTTGAACAACTACCAGGGGGAAGTCCCGGAAATATTAAGAGATTTATAAGTCAAGTCTATGATGGATAAGCTTTAGTTTTATCAAATAACGTCAAAAAAAATAAAAAATATTTTATAAAAATTCACTGTTATTTCAATAAGTTATAACATATTTCTATTTTATTATTAAATTAATGTTTACATTTACGTAAGTTGATATGGTATAATTCTGCTTACGATATAAGAATGAAGGAAAAAATATGAGAACAAATCAATTAAATAGCCCGACAATGCATACTAATTATGTAATTCAAGACCAGTTTTTTGAGGATGAAAGGGCTGAAGAGCTTAGTCAAGAAGTTTCATTATTAAAGGATCAACTTGAGTCAGTTGCAGAAGAGCGCGATGATTATATGTCTTTATTGGGTAATATGCACAAGCAACTCAACGACTTGTCTGTTAATGAATCGCCTCGAAATATTGAGCAGGATATAAAAAATATCGCTAAAAAGTGCGCTGGATCAAATAAGGCGTTCAACAAGATTATTGACGATGTTGAGTTTAATCACTCTTTGCCTATAAGTATTCAAAATTCTGTTGAAAAATGCTTAAGAAGAAAATTAAGCATCAAGCCCAATGATTTGAACTTTTTTGAGCTAATCTCAATAGGAAGGGACAAGGGATTGTTAAATGATGAGGCGCTTGATTATTTACACACTATAAGAAAACAGAGAAATATATTTGCACACACAGAGGTTGATGCACAAACAAGGTTTTCAAGAATATCATTTGTTCTTAATTCAGCAGCATTGCTTTGGTCGCACCTAGAGTGCGGTTCTAAATAAAGGAGAATGGAAATGGGTTACATAAAAAAAATTAAAATAGATAAAGATACAAAGAAAGTTGTAAGTGTTAGGGTTCCGGAGATTGTTGTTAACGCATTTAACAGTGCTGGAGTGGAAGCAAAAGAGTTTGGCTATGAACTTAAGATGCCAGATGTTATCGAGGAAGCTTTGATAAATGCATTAAATGAACTTAAAGATGAGACTGGTGTCGACTTTCTAAAACTTGAAAAATTCAAACATGAAATGAATGGGCTACAGGATAAGCTAAAAATTGATTCAAAAAAGCAGCTTGATTTTAATAAGTTAAGCGATGAAATTAAAGTACAAGTATTTAATATTGGAAACTTAGGTCAGTCCATTGATATTGACTTAATTATCAAAGAAAAAAAGCAGGTAATTAAAGACTCATGGAATGAGTACATGATTAGTAAAAAGCAGAAAAAAGTAGAGACTGAGCTGAGTAAACTAGAAAAAGACAATAGAAGATTAAATAATCAAATATATGATAATTATCAAGATAGTGAGTTATATGCCAGGGATGAGGCGATAGCTGAAGGATGGGGTGATATTTACGATGAAGGAGATAGACGTCGCGATGATTATCTAGAAAAGAATAAAGATCAAATTCAAAAGCAAATAGAAAAACAAAGGTCGAAGCAGGGCCTTATGTTTTTTAGCTATTCTTTTTTTGAGAAAAAGATAAAAAAGATGCATCCTGAAAAAACAGATGATGAAATTAAAAAAATAATGAAGGGACTTAAAAAATATGAGTCACTTTTAAACAACATGCTTAAAGATACTATAAGTCTTAAAAAGGAACACCCTGAAAAAACAGATAATGAGATTCAAGAAATGAAAGATGAGATAAAAAAACAGTTTGCAATAGACACAAGAAACAAAAATGATAAAGATTTACAAAACTTATATGACAGTGTTGGTGGCGATATGTTTATTAGTGCGGTAGAGAGAGAAGTATAAAAATGTCAAAAAAAATTAATGAAAGTCACTTAATAGTTTTAAAAAAGAATGCTTATGATGATGGCGTTTCAATAGACTATTTACCAATAATTAACCCCCTAAGAAAGGTTTTTGATGATGCGTATTTAAAATGTGATGACGATAAATTTAATATGGAGTATGTAAACGAAATACTGGATTATGACCATGGGTTGCGTGAAGTATTGCAGGATTATAATTTTTGTTTACATGTGCGACGCCCTTGGCAAGGTCTTGATGATAATTCTAAAATAAGTTTTTCGCACTCTAAAGATGATTTGACTGAGGAGGAGAAAAAAAATGAAGTTTTAAAAGATAAGAAAGATCTTAAAGAAATACTAGAAGAGCATGATTTAGCATATGCAATAGAGCTGGCCTATGAAAATGCTGAAAATGATAGTAATATTGTGGCTATATCACATAGAAAGCATGGTTGGGCATACCCATCATTTAACTTAACAAAAAACCTTGGTGTTCAATTTTTTACGAATTTTGGGTATGGGAATAGTAGTTATTTTTGTATTAAATTA
>DUAL01000183.1 GCA_012960835.1 Flavobacteriales bacterium
AGAGGTGAATATAAGATGAAAGATGAAATGTCAAGAGCTCAGATATTACAAATTCAAGAACAGATTAAAGAATTAAAAGAAGAGATTAAAGAATTAAGGAAAAAGGTTTATGGTCAATAAAATTTTATTAATATTATTAAGTTCTTTATTATTTGGTGTGGGTGATTTAACATCAAAAAATTATGAAGAAGAAATTGGACAAGGAATAGTTGTTGTTGAATATTGGGCAGGTTGGAATGATAAGAATATAGTAACAGCTGTTGAAGAATTAAATGATGTAAAAGTTTTTCGTGTTAATATAGACACAAATGCAGATTTACAGGTAAAAAATGGCGTAATAGTAGTGCCAACAATTATCTTTTATGATGATGGAAAAGAATATAAAAGATTACAAGGAGATTTATCCTTTACATTAAAGACAACAAAAAAAGAGTTGCAGAAGATAATTGATGAGATATTGATGAGTAAATTTTAGTATGCCAAACAAAAAAGCAAAAATGCCGAATAAGAGTTGTAAATTCGCAACCCAAAATATTTTATTATGAAACAAATACTCTCTGTCCTATTACTACTTTGTGTTATATTTACTTATGCACAGGAACAATACAACCCTTTGGTAAAACCAAACACTTACAGAAATACTGACAACCCAAATTATTGGAAAAATAAAATGCCACACAATGCTTATTGGCAGCAAGATGTACATTATAGAATTACAGCAAATATTGATGAAGAAACCGATATTATTTCGGGGGATGAAAACCTAACTTATTGGAATAATTCAGCTGATGATATGGACTTTGTTTTTTTCCATTTGTATCAAAATGCTTTTCAGCCAGATTCTTATTTGGATGAGCTGCAAAAAGAAAATGGTAATGCTCCAAAATATGGCATATACGAAACAGAAAAATTAGGAACAGTTATTGAAGAAATTTATGTAAACGGACAAAAAGCAAGAACGGTTTTAGATAATACAATTCTGAAAGTGTATTTGCCAAATACCCTAAATGCTAAGGGAACCGTTACTTTCAAAATAAAATTCAAAACTTATTTTGATTCAGGAGGCGTAAGAAGAAGAATGAAAACTTTTGATGCCTTTGGCAACAAGCATTATGATGGTGTGCATTGGTATCCAAGAATATCAGTTTATGATGCAAAATTTGGCTGGACTACCGACCAGCATTTGGGCAGAGAATTTTATGGAGATTTTGGCTGTTATGATGTGGAGCTTACTTTCGCTTCTAATTATGTAGTTGGCGCAACCGGATTTTTACAAAACAGGGAGGAAGTTTTACCAAAAGATTTAAGAGAAAAGTTGGACATCAAAAATTTTAAAGATAAGCCATGGAATTCTCCTCCATCAATCATTACAGAATATAAAAAAGGAGAAAAAAAGACATGGAAATTCCATGCTGAGAATGTACATGATTTTGCTTTTACTGCCGACCCAACTTATAGAATTGGAGAAGCATGGTGGAAGGATAAAGTTTGTTATGCACTAGCGCAAGAATCTCATGCAAGCCGGTGGCAAAATGCAGCCGAATATGCAGCAAAAGTTATTCAGGTTTTTTCGGAAGATTTTGGAATGTACACTTACCATAAAATGATTGTAGCAGATGCGAGAGATGGAATGGAATACCCAATGTTAACTTTGGATGGTGGAAAAGACCCAGGATACAGAGGTCTTTTGGTGCATGAAATTGGACACAATTGGTTTTTCGGACAAGTGGGAAATAACGAAACTTATCGTGCCCTTTTGGATGAAGGTTTCACTCAATTCCTTACTGCTTGGGGATTGATAAAAATTGATGGAGAATATTTGGTAAAAAATAAAAGTAAAAACAACTTTATAGCAAAACATACAAAGCCAACAAGAGCAATTGACAGCAGGGTTTTCTATGCTTACATCAATGATGCTACAAGATATAACGATCCTAAAATTAGCACACATTCTGATGGATTTAATGGTGCGCTAAGACATGGTGGTGGATATAGACATGTATATTACAAAACGGCTAGCATGCTTTATAATTTACAATATGTACTTGGGGACGAACTTTTCCTAGATGCTATGAAACATTATTTTGGAACTTGGAAAATTGCACATCCTTATAATGAGGATTTTAGAGATGCAATCATCCAGTTTACTAAGGTAGATTTGAACTGGTTCTTTGACCAATGGCTCGAAACCACAAAACGAATTGATTACAGTATAGATAATGTTACCGATTTAGGAAATGACTTTTTTGCTATTGAGTTTGAGCGAAAAAGCAGAATGCAAATGCCAATTGATTTTAGAGTAATTGCAAATAATGGAAAAGAGTATGATTTTCATATTCCTAATAATTGGTTTGTAAAAAAGACAAATGCAACAGTGCTTGCCAAGTGGCATGGTTGGGATAAGTTATATCCCGAATATACGGCAAGAGTGAGGGTTCCATCAGGAATAAAAGATGTAATAATAGATCCAACTAGCAGATTGGCGGATGCTTATATGCTTGATAATTCTTACAAATTTCCTATAAAATACGATTATGATACAAGGCTGTGGAAATATCCTGATTGGAGAAATTACGAAATTAAATTCCGTCCGGATGTTTGGTATAACTCCTATGATGGCGTGAAGGTTGGCTTACATGCAAATGGTGGCTATATGAATCATCACCATTTATTTGATGCAACTGTTTGGATGAACACTGGTGCTATGCAAAAGAAAGATGTAAGCGACCCTGATTTGTATGATGTTTTTTCATATAGATTGAATTACAACACTAATTTGGATAAGATTGCTTCAAATTCTAGAATATCATTTAACACACAATCCTTGGCGGGACTTTATAACAGCAATATTGGATTGTCAAAGTCGGATGCAAGTAGAAATAATATTTTTAGTATTAATCTGCTTAGCAAGTATCGCCCAGAAAGTAGCGATTTGAATTATTTACTTTATCCTGAGCATTGGGGCGTAAATAAACTTAATAACAGAATTGATTTCAGTTATGAGCATAATTATAAATATCGCTCTGGAAATGGAAAATTAACTTTTGAGATAAAAAATTCTGCATTGGGAAGCGAATACGACTATAATTTATTTAGTTTGCTAGCAGTAAACAACAGCAAAAAAGGAAAATTGAAAATAAAAACAAGAAGTTATTTTCAGTTTGGAAGTGGAACAAATTGGGCGCCAGAATCCAAGCTATTTTTGGCTGGATCCAATCCGGAAAATTTGATGGATAATAAATATACAAGAGCCTCTGGTTTTTTCCCTAACGATTGGATGGGATATGATTATACCACCAACTTCTTTCATGCTGGCGGAGGGCTTAATTTAAGAGGGTATGCTGGTTATTTAGCTCCTGAGTTTGACGATAATGGCGTGATTACTAACTTTGGCTACAATGGAACATCTGGAGCATCATTTAGCACAGAAATTGATTTTACAAAATACATGCCTTATGAGTTTAGAGAATTTGGAATTACCTATTATGCTTTTGCGGATGCGGGTGTAATTACAAATGAAAAACTAAATAAGAATAATTTGGAAGATGCTTTTGATGATGTAAGAGTGGATGCTGGATTTGGATTAGCTTATTCCTTTAATAGTTGGGGGCCATTGGCAATGGTAAAACCTATTACTATTAGGTTAGATATGCCGCTTTTCTTAAACAAACCACCAGCTACAAATGATGATTTCTTGCAATTCAGATGGATTTTAGGAATTAATAGGGCTTTTTAATTATTCAAAATATCTTTTTACTACCAGTTTTATCATTATAGAGATAGAGTAAGGGCACACATTCTTATCACCTTTTTTCTTCTTTTGGACAAGAAAGATTAAAACGCGATTTAATATCATCTCTAATCTTATTAATATCCTCAGATAAATTGAGATAAAGAACAGTAGGAATAAAGATACTAAACACTAGTATCGATTTCCAGATAATATCAGCAAAAGCATAATTTGTATTTGGCAGTAACCCAAGTAAAAAATACACTACAAATAGTAGTAAGATTGTTTTGAGTGTTTGCAAACTAAAAGGATGCATATTCATTTTTACTTTTATCAGAACTAATCTTATTAAATTAAAAAGCAATACAGAAATTGCAGTTGCCATTGCCGCTCCATTTATCCCGTAAATTGGAATAAAAAAGTAATTTGTTCCTATAGTTAAGAATACCAAAATTACATTTGTTATCAAATCATATCTATAATGTTTTGAATTCACAATAATGACACCATTAATCCCAGTTGATATATTAAATAATTGTGACAATCCTATAAATAATACAACCCATTTTCCATGCGAGAATTTATTAGGTAGTAAAGAGAATATCTCATCAATATTTAACCAAACACATAAAAAAAACACTCCTCCAATTATCAGCTGATTTATAGATGATTTACTATAAAGAGATTGGATTGTCTTCAAATCTTTCTCCTCCCAAGCTTTTGATATTAAAGGAATTGAAATAGAAACTATTGACTTTCCTGGAACCTTAATAGCGTTCCCAATAAAAAATGCAACCGTATAAAAAGCCACTTGCTCTAAATCTAAAAGAGAAGCAATCATCATCATATCTAACCTTGTGACTATCATTACTGACGCTCCTCCAACTAAAACATACAAACCAAAACTAAGCATTTCTTTTAGCTGCAAATCTTTTAATGAAATATTAAAACTAAAGCGATTATTCTTCCATTGTATAGTAAATAATATTGCAAATTTTAAGAAGTAACCGAGCAAATAAATCTGTAAAAAAGTAGTAAAATCTAAATATCCGAACCAGTGCAATAATAATGCTGACATGCTATATAACTTCAAGAAAACCTCATTGATAAAAATAGGAGTTGCTGCACTTAAAAACGATCTTGAGATGGCTGTTAGCACATCATAAAACCCAATGAAGAATACTAATAATATTATATAAAAGAAATTGTTTTTTAGTAAATCACTTGCATTCAACAATTCAAATATTTGTTGCTTAAAAAGCAGATAAGAAAGGGCTGCGAAAACAAAACCTAAAACAGGAATGATTAAGCTCAAGAAATACAATTGTCCTTTTTCTTTTATTGCCGGGAAAAACTTTACAAATGTTTTAGGAATACCGAAAGTAGTAAAAGTTGAAACAACAATAGCATAAGCTATTAAAATCTGGATTAAACCAAAATGCTCTGGATTATCTTTAAATACATTTGGGTAAATAATCACAGTATTTATGGCGCCCATTGCCATTCCAATATAATAACTTATAGAATTCTTTATGCTTTGATTTCTTACAATTCCCATGAATAGCTAAACATTGTTGTTATGCAATTATAGTTATTTCAAACGAGATGTAGGTTCTATTATTATCAACTTACTCACAAATGGTTCCCAATAAATCTTAACTTTTTAAATCAGTAATGGTAGAAATAAATATCTTTGTTAAAAAAATATAAGAATGTCAAAGAAAAGTATTATTCATCATTTTATTTCCATTTTTGCTTTAATTGCTGTATTGCTAATTTATTTCTACCCTACAATTCAGGGTAAGATTTTGGTACAAGATGACATAACAAGATCAATAGCAACCTCAAAAGAAGCAAGGGATTTTAGAGCAGATACAGGTGAGGAAGCGTTATGGACTAATTCACAGTTTGGTGGAATGCCAACTTTCCAAATGAATACAGAATACCCTTCAAATCTTATGAGATATTTTGAGAAAGGATTAAAGTTTTACAGAATATTACCAGATAAAACCGGATTAATCTTTATGTTATTACTAGGTTTTTATTTCTTACTTATAACATTGGGAGTAGATAAAAAAATAAGCGTAATAGGAGCAATCGCATTCGGATTTTCTACCTTCTTCATTATATCATTAGGGGTTGGACATAATAGTAAATTAAGATCAATCGGCTACATTGCTCCAATTATTGCAGGTGTACTGATGACCTATAAAGGAAAGAAACTTTTAGGAGGAGCAATAACTGCTTTCACATTAGCTCTTGCAATTAATGCCAACCATTTCCAAATTACATACTACCTCTTCCTTCTACTTCTTGTATTGGCTAGCGTTTATCTTTTTCAAGCAATTCAAAAGAAGAATACAAAAGACTTTTTTATATCCTCAGCTATCTTGTTGCTTTCTGCTCTACTCTCTGTTGGGCCAAATGTTTCTAAACTTTGGACTACTTACTCCTACTCAGGAGAAACAATGAGAGGAGGAAAATCAGAACTAACAGTAAATAAAGAAAAATCAAAAGGTGGTTTAGATATTGATTATGCCCTTAAATGGAGTTATGGAAAGATGGAGAGTTTAAATTTATTAATGCCTAATTTTTATGGAGGGTCCTCTACTAAGGAATTAAATACTTCTTCCAATACATATAAGAAACTTGTAAAGAATGGGGTAAATAAGCGGCAAGCAAAAAAGTATATAGAAAGAATGCCTATATATTGGGGGGAGCAACAATTCACTTCAGGACCAACCTATCTTGGAGCAATTATACTTTTCCTTTTCTTAATCGGTACTTTTATAATTAGAGGTCCTACAAAATGGTGGATTGTTATAGGCTCTGTTTTAGCACTGATGATTGCCTGGGGAAGTAACCTAATGTGGTTTAATCAACTCATGTTTGAGTATTTTCCAATGTTTAATAAATTCCGAGCTCCATCTATGGCATTAACGATTGTATGCTTTACAGCGCCACTACTTGCTATGCTTGCATTAAATAAAATGCTTACTACTGAGAATATATCAAAATATTGGGATAAAATAAAGCTTAGCTTTTACATCCTTGGAGGATTATGCTTGTTGTTTTATTTATTTGGAGGTTCATTATTTAGTTTTGAAGGATTAAGTGATGACTCATTAAAACAACAAGGTTGGCCAATTGATGCAATTGTAAGTGACAGAGTAAATTTATTAAAAAGCTCTGCTATAAGATCCTTATTATTAATTTCATTAGTTTTCGGTCTTATCTGGTCTTACTCAAAACAAAAATTATCTGCAAATCTTTTTATAGGAATAGTTGGTTTTCTAATCTTAGCAGATATTTGGATAGTAGATAAAGAGTATCTTGGTGCTGATAATTTTCATAAAGCCAGTGCAAAAGAGAAATCATACTTGCCCTCAGTTGCTGATCAGCAAATTTTGAAAGATAATGACCCAAATTTTAGAGTTTTTAATTTGAGTGTAAATCCTTTTACAGATGCCTTAACCTCTTATCATCATAAATCAGTTGGCGGGTATCATGGAGCTAAACTAATAAGATATCAAGATATGATTGACAAACATCTGAGCAAACAAAATATGCAAGTAATAAATATGTTAAATACTAAGTATCTTATTACTCAAAATAAAAAAACTGGACAAAAACAAGCGCAACTAAATCGGACAGCATTAGGAAATGCGTGGTTTGTGAATAAAATCCTTTGGGCCGAAAATGCAGATAATGAGATTGATTTGTTAGGTGATTTTAATGCCACAAATGAGGTTGTTATTGATAGCCGATATAAAGATTATTTTACAAAAGAGATTGAGATTAATTCCTCCACAATAAATTTAATCAATTACAAACCAAACCATCTAACCTATAAAGCTAATGTAAATAATGAACATGCCTTTGCAGTCTTGTCAGAAATTTATTATGAGGGTAGCGGTAATGATTGGCAAGCATATATTGATGATAATCCAGTAGAACATATAAGAGTAAACTACCTTCTGAGAGGAATGAATATACCTAATGGAGAACATATTATAGAGTTCAAATTCAGCCCTCCATCTTATTTTATAGGAGAGAAGATTTCTTTAGTATTTTCTATATTGGTGATTTTATTATTCTTTGGAGCTCTTGCAGTAGAATTTAAACCTAATAGGTCCTAAGTGATTGTATCTAAAACATTCGCAATCTTTGATGCTAATATTTTCCTGCTATACTTGGTGTAATTTTGAGAATGAACTTGAAGATTACCATTTTTATAATCATGATACATTCTTAATATTTCTTGCTTTAACTTCTCTGCATTAGAAAACCCTACTACAATACCTGTGTTGGTTTCTTTAATAATTGCTGCTGCATCTCCATCTATTTTTCCAATACAAATTATTGGGCGTTTTGCCCCAAAATACTCATACATCTTTCCTGGAATTACACCATCAATATTAGGAACATCATTTAATGGTAATAATAGAGTTTGTGACTTCATCAGATAATTTAGCACCTCTTTATGTGGCAAGCTTTCAATTAATGTTGTTTGACTTAGTAATTGATTTCTTTCTAACTCTTCATTTACTGTCACATCAATAGGACCAATTAATTTTATCTGTAAATCAGATGAAAAATTATCATTTTCTTGAATAATATCAGCAAGAACATTCCAAAAAATGAATGGATTTCTATCCTTATTTAACGATCCTACATGTGTAATAGAAAATTTCTTGTCTAACTTTAAATCTCCTGCATCTTCAAAATCAGAAGGATCAAATCCATTGTTAATTACAATTGGTTCAATACCAGATATTTGCTTAAAATCTTTTGCCCAACTCTTACTTACAGTTACTATTTTATTAGTATCCTGCAAAACTTTTTTTTCTAATTGCTTGTGCTTCTTATCTGCCCAAGAGGTAAGCTTTAACTGATGATAAAAATCAATATTTGTCCATGGATCCCTAAAATCAGCAAGCCAAGGAATATTATGTTTCTTGGCTACTTTTTGCGCTATCAAATGAGTTGTATGAGGAGGGCCTGTTGAGGCAATAGCATCTATTTTATTATCTAGTAGATACGAATTAATTTTATTAACTGCCTGCCTTTTCCAGAACCTCTTAGCATCAGGAATAAAGAAGTTTCCTCTTATCCAAATAGAAAAGCTTTGTAAAAAATTATTTCCTTTTTTCTTCTGTAAGAAACCAGGATTTATCTTCTCGTCTTTCTTTCCTAGTAATTTTTTATACAAACCAAAAGGTTCCCATATAGGTGATTTTATTACTTCAATCTCATTAGGAATATCATTAAGTAAACTTTCATCATACATTGAAATTTCAGCATTCTCAGCAGTAAAAATGATTGGCTCCCAACCAAACTCTCTAATATATTTAGTAGTTTTAAGCCATCTCTGCACACCCCCCCCTCCCATTGGCGGCCAATAATATGTTATAACTAAAACTTTCTTCATGTTACATTACTTAAAACTCCATAGCCAACTGAATACTTCTCAAATTTATTAATATTTATTTCAAATGGCTTATTACAATAATCCGTTATGATAAGTTCTGTTGAATTAATTTTAAAAATACGAATATGATGAATCCCATAGTATTTTGCTTGCAATGTAATGCTATCTTCAGTAGCTTCAATCACTTTACATCTTGTCTCTCTATCTAAATAAAACAGCCCCCAGTTACTTTCTTCTATCCATTTGTTTTGTTCTATACTTCCCACAACAATTGAATGATGTGCCTTTGTACTTCTAAACTGATTCCTCATTTTAGCATTAGAGGTATAACAATAACTGCCAGAATCTCTCACCAAATCTTTTCCTCTCACTTGTAATTCAAATGATAATTTATCATTATGCGCATGCCCCCAACTATGATGCATCTTTATATTTGAAATGCTACTGATTGCTAAATAAAACTCTTTTGATTTATACAAATGAATTCCGAAATCTGAGTAAGAAATAAACCTAACATCCTTTAAATTTATTTTATCATTAAACGGGATACTTATTTGTTTGCTGTATTTCAGCTTGTTATATGATGCTGTTTTGGTAATCTTTGTAATTAGTTCAGGAGTAAAATAATTAACCTCTTTTGACAGTTGCTGAATGATTTGTTTCACGAGTGGATACTTTTCTCCATATTTATCAAAAATACTATCTGAGAACAATCCGCTAAAAGCTCCCAATATATTCGTATAATTTAATGTCTCATTATCCAAAAACTTAAATAATCTTCCGCTATCATTATCTCCAAATTGTGATATGTCATAATTCGGCTTAGTTATATCGGCAATAAACTTACCAGATAAATATAACCTTTTCATATATTCTTTTGAAGGTTTGAACCCATTTCTTAACATTAAGGATGTAGCATAAATCATAATTTCTGTACTTAAACAATGATAAGCGGTTGAGCCTTCAATATTACCACCATCCTCAAAGAATTGTTTAAATATCTCTTTCTCAATTTCAATTATTGAGAAACTTTTCCATTGTTGAGTTGCTACTGTTTCTTCTAAATATGTAGCAGCAAAAAGTAAGCCTATTAAATTAAATAAATAATGATTTCCTGTTAACCCTTCTTTATACTCAAGATGATCGAAAATAAATCTTGCATGAGCGTCAATTGAGCTTAGAAACAAATCGCAAAACCATTGATCATTCTTCAGCTTCTCAAATAATAAATCAAAACTTAAAAGTAGATTAACTACTCTAATCCCAGCATCCATACTACATGCCCATTGTACACCCATCCCAACTGGATTTGATCCAATAAAATCTAAAACCTGATTTTTATATTCTTCTACACCCCTCTTATCTGATAAAATCTCAACAGATAGATTGGAAAGGTGCTGCATTCTACCAAGTTCCCAAGGCACTTTAATATCAACTGAGGAAACTTCTGAGTTTTGCTGATTAAATTGCTTCCTAATATCAAAACGAAAACCACTTTTAACATCCAATTGCCAATCGAAATACTCATAACCCTCTGTTATCTTTTGTGTTATCTCATCAAGAAACTTAGTATGTATATTTAATAATTCAGGCTTATCCTTTGTTCTGAAAGAGAGGATATTTTCACCAAAAAAGTGAAAATCAGGATAATTAGTTACAATTGGTTTTGGCAAATCAATATTTAACAATATCGGTAAGAAATTATTTGAAGATTTTAATTCTCTAAATTCAACCTTTGAATATACTTTTGAGTTTCTAGCAAATACTCTTTTAAAAATTCTTAGTAGTAGAATATAGATTGGAACTGATTCAATAATTCTTAAAAATATCCTCATTTATTTTGTATTTATCTCTTTAAATATTCTTCTGTAACCCTCAACTACTTCGTCTTTTGAATAATGTGAAATAAATTCTCTTGGGGAATATTCCTGAATATTTGTTATAACTTGAATTACTGCATTTTTAAAGGAGTTATAATTACCTTTATCAAATAATTCGCCTGTTTTACCTGAGATAATATACTCTGGCAGAGCGGTAC
This sequence comes from Flavobacteriales bacterium, assembly GCA_012960835.1. Classification (GTDB taxonomy): domain Bacteria; phylum Bacteroidota; class Bacteroidia; order Flavobacteriales; family BACL11; genus DUAL01. Next base: position 11,200 of record DUAL01000183.1, read on the forward strand.
AGTTCGTTCCAACAACAGGTATATTACATGCCATTGCTTCAAGTCCCACCAGTCCTAGGCTCTCTTCATGTGTAGGGAACAGCAAAATATCACAATTATTATAAAACTCTGGCATTTTATTCTTCTCTAATGGCTGTAATAAAGTAATATTTATCAATTCTTCAGTCTCTTTTAACTTTCCTATCTCATCTCCATATTCAATTATCTCAAATGAGATTGTTTTTTCAGTTTGCTCTTCTAAATCGTTTAAATCTTTTATTAATTGAAGAACCAAATCAAGTCCTTTTTCTTTTTTTGCTCCTGACGCAAAACCAAGTACAACTTCCTGAGTATCACTACATGCTCCTTTACCAGTATTAAATAAAGAAAAATCTACACCACCACTAGGTGAAATAAATATATTTCCTTTATTAATACACAATTTAGAAATTAGTAGGCTCTTATAATATAATGATGGAACTATATGAAAATATCTTGTTTTAATAAACCTTAATGAAAACTTATGTGAAAGATTCATGCTTCTCAACTCACTTCCGTGCCAATGAATAATCACTTCCTGATTTTTTTGGATCTTTGTTGATAAAATAAATCCAAAGTGATTAAAACGATTAATATATAAAACATCATAGTTCTTATAATTTCTAAAAAAGATTATCTGTAAATAAAAAAGAAATGAATCAAAAAGTTTTGCTACTCCTTTTAATTTATTTCTTCTAGATATGAGCAAATCAACATTATTATCGCTAGCCTTTATGCTTTCAAAGATAGACTTTATAAAAGTAGCTATATGAGGCTTCTTTTTAGTTGGAAAACGATTATTGATTAAAAGTACTTTCATTTAAGTATCAACAAAAATATAAAAATGGGCTAAACAATCAATCGATACCTTATGTAATAATAAAATTATCTATTTTCGCAAATAATAATATAAAGATGATTTCGAAAGATAAAAGATGTATTTTTATTCATATTCCTAAAACTGCAGGGACTAGCATTGAGAAACTAATTCAAGGAGAAAATTATATTAAAGGTTGGAGTTCTCATAAAAAACTTTATGAATATCAAGATGAAGATAATTTTGAAAAATACTTCAAATTTGCATTTGTAAGAAATCCTTATTCCCGTATATTAAGCATCTTTAATTATTATAAAAATGGAGGAAATGACAGGGGATTAATCCTCAGACCTAAAAAGATTTATAATTATATCTTAAAAAAAATAACAACTAATAACATATTAGATATTGATATTGCTAGGAAAATTCCAAACGATTTTGATGAGTTTTGCGAGTTATTTATTAAAGAGAAAATGGATTTCTATGGAAGAAATACATTGGATACTCAATTAAGTTTTATTCAGATAAATGAAGAGATTGCTGTTGACTTTATTGGAAGGTTAGAATCAATCAACAAGGATATAGAGGTAATAAAAACAAAGTTCAATATCAAACTTAATTTGGAGCATAAAAGAAGAACAAAAAAGACTGGCCACTATAGTAATTATTATAATGACTTTACTAAGAAAATTATTTCAAATGCTTTTGCTGAAGAAATTGATTTCTTTGAATACAAATTTAAGAATCAATGATAATTGGTAAAAATATATTATACTTTGAATTACATAAAACTGCTTGTTCTCATACTATTAACATCTTACATAGCATCCCTTCAATAGAAGCCAAAACATTTGGAAAACACAATTGTTATAATGATGTGCCCAAAGAAATTATTGGTGATTTTGAATCAAAAATAAAGATGGGGAATGTTAGAAATCCATGGGATTGGTATGTGTCATTATGGGCTTTTGGATGTATGAAAAAAGGCGGATTATTCGACAAAGTAATTGGAGACATAAACCTCTTAAATCTATATGGTATAAAAAAAATATTCCTTAGCTCAAAAAAACTTTTTATTGATAAAAAAAAATGGGAGAAAGTATATAATGATGCAAATAATCCAAAACAATTTCAAGAATGGTTAAAACTTATCTTAACAGACTCAACAATAGATTTAGGTGAAGAGTATAAAAGCTCGAGTATTTCAAAATTCTCTGGCTTATTAACCTATAGATACTTAAAACTATACACTCACAATTTTGATAAAAACATTGCAAATTATATTGATTTATTAGAGTTTGATAAAGAAAATAATTTCATAGACATAATCATTAAGAAAGAAAACTTATATAATGCCTTATTAGAGTCATCCTCAAAAATGGATATTTCTAATGATGAAATGCAGAAAGCATTAGGAAAATATAAAAACAAAACAAATAGGTCAGAACGAAAAGATTATCAATTCTACTATAATCAAGATTCAATAGAATTAGTAAGAAAATATGAAAAACTTATTATTGAAAAATATGGGTATAAATTCTAAAAAAGTTAATAATATCCTAGAAAAGAATAGGTTTCTTTCTTGCTAGCCCAACTTAAAAATCTCTCAAACTCTTTCTCATTTCCAAAAGTTTTAGGATGCCCAATCATTACAATTGGCACATTATTATAATTTGGATATTTTTTCTCAGCTTGTTTTGTAAAATATTTTAACTCTTGGAAAGTTGTAGCATCACAAAAATTAAACATCCTATATTGGCTCTTAAATAAACCTTTAAAAGAAATCTTCCTGGAATTACTCCCTGAATTGTTCATACACTTATATGGTTTAAATGGAATGTTTTTCAACACTTTTAAGATCTTGAAATACAAAATACAATACCAAGGCACTAATACAATATAAATAAAGATCTCAGTTATACTTCCACCTTCCCTTTCTTCAATTACTTTCTTTTGAATTATCCAAGAGGGTTTATCGGGTGTATTATTAAAATCATAGAATGTAAGACCATCATCAAAACACATATTAGGGGCAACAGTAGAGTCAATAATAAAATTATTCTCTCTCATAGCATTTAACACTTTTTCCTCATCTTGAATACACCAAGCGCCAGCTCTAAAAATATTACAACTATAGTCAGGTTTTATGGGTTTAATAATACTTTCCAAAGTATCTTTTCCTTCTTTAAAAAGCTTGATTAAATCCCAATCAGGATGGCTTTCAACTAATGGTAATCTCCAATAATTATTATCTAAGATCCACTCACCTCCTTCATATTTTGCATCTAACCATTGAGGATGAAAATGCAATTGTACATCATGCCCTCTTTTTATGACATCTTTTAATTGATTCTCAATCATTACATGTGGTAAATCAGCCTTACTTAATAAGCCACTTTCTGCTATTTTTTTAAATGCCCAATACTCACAAACATCAATAAAGAGAGTTAATTTTGCTCCATACTTATCACAGATATCAAGCATTCTTATGGTTGGCTCAACCATGCACTTCTTCACACACCCTGAGCCATTTCCAAAAACCTCATAATCAGCAGTTAATATAAGTTTTAATTTACCCATTATCTAACAAGCTGTTTCTTTAGTTTTACCCTAAAAAGTAAAGCAATTAACCCAACATAAAACTTCATTAAGAATGCAGAAAACAAAACCTTATTTTCCATAGGGTAACCTAAAAGAATAAAATGTTTTTTTAGGACTAATTCAACTAATGAAACCTGATAATTTGTTAATCCTGATTTCCATTTATTCTTATTATTCTTTAAAATTGGCTTAGACACATTGCCTTTCCAAGCTTTCTCTTCTGAAAACACTAGTTCCTCAGCCTTTTTCTGAAAGTCTAACATCTCTCTATTATACAGCAATCCTATTTTATTACATATTTTTTGTAATTCTTTTGCCGGATTCTCTAATAATTGTTCGTAATAAACTTCAACATACTTCTCCCGAAACAAAGCCATACCATTGCTTAACATGTTCTCTAACTGCACATTGTGTTCTGCTAAATGCACGGCAAATGAAGTGTCTTTTCCCCAATCAGATCTCATTCTTGATAGAATTACATCTCTTGGATCCCTGATTATATGTATTAAGAAACTTTTCGGAAAACAATATTGTATTTGGCTAATATAAGAAGAATTCATTGGATCTTTATCTCCAACAAAGGACTTATTTTTACTTTTTGCATATTGGTTAAGCACACAATCAAACAATTCAATTAAGTCTTGATTTGAAATAACGGATCTATACTTCTTTAAGTTTTCTTCAATAGGGATATTTAATCTAGAGAAATATTTATCTTTTTGTAACAACCCTTGCAGATCCTTCTTGTTTAATTCTTTTCTAGAAGATAATTGCGGAACAATAAATCTCTTTATAAAGTGAGTCTCAGGAGTGAAACATATGTCTGGATGTGCATTGAGCATAGATTGAAGTAAAGTAGTTCCTGATCGGCCAATTCCAACAATAAACAACTTTTTTGCACACATAGGATTATTCATCAACTTCTTCAAAATCAACATACTCTCTTAAATCATCTGATTTTGTTTTTGTTGAAGTATTAGTTTTTTCAATTGTAACCTTTCCTTCTTCTGGTTGAGGGCTTTGGTATTGCTGATTGAATTGCTGCTGAAACCTATCTTGCATTTTTTTGGTAAATCGTTTTAAGAGGATTGGAGCAAGGAGTCTCCCAAGAAATTTAATTCCATAATATATCAACATTATGATTAAAATTGTTCTTAAAAATCCCATCTATTTACTCAAATATAAGTTTCTTTCAGAATACACTTTTGTAAAGTAATCATCCTGTAAATCATCAATAAAATAAATTGCCTCTCCTGTCGATTTCATTTCTGGACCTAATTCCTTATTTACATTAGGGAATTTATCAAACGAGAAAACTGGAACCTTTATTGCATACCCATTCTTAGTAGGTTTGAAATCAAAATCAGCAATCTTCTTTTCTCCGAGCATTACTTTAGTAGCATAATTTGTATAAGGCTCATTATAGGCCTTTGCAATAAACGGAACAGTTCTTGATGCCCTAGGATTAGCCTCAATTACATAAACTATCTCATCTTTTATTGCAAACTGAATATTAATTAGTCCAACTGTTTCAAGTGCAACAGCAATTTTATTAGTAATATCAATCATTTGCTGACGGACATTGTCGCTTAAGTCGAAAGTGGGTAAAACAGCATAAGAGTCCCCAGAATGTATTCCACATGGTTCAATATGTTCCATCATTCCAATAATATATACATCTTTTCCATCACAAATTGCATCAGCTTCTGCCTCAATTGCTTTATCCAAATAATGATCTAACAGGACTTGATTCCCTGGCATATCTTTTAACAAATCAACAATATGATGTTCCAACTCCTCTTCATTAATCACAATTTTCATTCCCTGCCCACCTAATACATAGGATGGTCTTACCAAAATTGGAAAATTCAAAGTTTTAGAAATTTCAATTGCCTGTTCAGCCGTTTCTGCAACTGCAAATTCAGGATAAGGAATATTATGTTCTTTCAATAGTTCCGAAAATCTTCCTCTATCCTCCGCTACATCCAAAGCATTATAAGAAGTACCCATAATTTTAATGCCGTAACGCTCTAATTTTTCAGCCAATTTAAGTGCCGTTTGCCCTCCTAACTGAACTATTACTCCTTCAGGTTTCTCATGACGAATAATATCATAAATATGTTCCCAAAATACAGGCTCAAAATAGAGCTTATCAGCTGTGTCAAAATCAGTAGAAACAGTCTCAGGATTACAATTAATCATAATTGTTTCATAGCCACACTCCTTAGCTGCTAATACCCCATGAACACAAGAATAATCAAACTCGATCCCTTGTCCAATTCTATTTGGCCCTGAACCTAAAACAATAATTTTTTTCTTGTCGCTTACCTCACTTTCATTTTCAGCAAATTGCTTGCCATCTACTTCCTTTGGTATTTCGAAAGTAGAGTAATAATAAGGTGTTTTGGCAGTAAATTCTGCAGCACAAGTATCTACCAACTTGTACACACGCTTAATATTTTCAGCATTTCTTTTATTATAAACTGCACTTTCCAAACATCTTACCAAATGGGCTATTTGCCTATCAGCATATCCTTTCATCTTTGCTTCCAAAAGCAAATCAGTTGGGATAGTATCAATCGTATAGTTCTCAATCTCTTTTTCCATGACCACCATCTCTTCAATTTGATGCAAAAACCAAAAATCTATCTTAGTTATCTCATGTATCTTATTTGTAGGAATACCAATTCGCATGGCATCATACACTCTAAAAATTCTATCACCACTTGCATGCTTCAACTCATATAAAATTACATCTTGGTCCGTTTTTCCTTTTCCATCAGCACCCAGACCATTACGCCCAATTTCTAAAGATTGGCAGGCTTTTTGTAAAGCTTCTTGGAAAGAACGCCCAATAGACATTACCTCTCCAACAGATTTCATCTGTAAGCCTAACTCAGTGTTCGAACCTTTAAATTTATCAAAGTTCCATCTAGGAATTTTCACCACTACATAATCCAAAGTTGGCTCAAAAAAGGCAGAAGTTGATTTTGTAATTTGATTATCCAATTCATCCAAAGTATAACCAATAGCTAATTTACTTGCAATTTTTGCAATAGGATAGCCTGTTGCCTTGGAGGCCAAAGCTGATGAACGAGAAACCCTAGGGTTAATCTCAATCGCAATAATCTCTTCCGTTCTTTCAGGATTAACAGCAAACTGCACATTACACCCTCCTGCAAAATCACCAATAGAACGCATCATTTTAATCGCCATATCGCGCATTCTTTGGTAAGTAGTATCTGCCAAAGTCATTGCTGGGGCAATCGTAATTGAATCTCCTGTATGGATTCCCATTGGGTCCAAATTCTCAATATTACAGATGATGATTACATTATCATTATCATCACGTAAAAGCTCTAATTCATACTCTTTCCAACCTAGTACTGCTTTATCAATCAATACCTCATGAATTGGTGAAGCATGTAATCCTTTGGATAATAAATCTTCAAATTCTTCTTTAGTATGTACAAATGCAGCTCCACTTCCACCCAATGTAAATGAAGGACGGATTACCAATGGAAACCCTAATTCTTGTGCTACTTCTTTTCCTTCTAAAAATGAGGTCGCAATACGAGCAGGCGCAACAGGAATATCAATCTTATCCATTAACTTACGGAACTGTTCCCTATCCTCAGTTATATGGATAGCAGCAATATCAACCCCAATAATATCAACCCCATATTTTTCCCAAATTCCTTTTTCATCTACTTCAATACAAAGGTTCAAGGCAGTTTGCCCTCCCATTGTTGGCAAAACAGCATCAATATTTCTTTCTTCTAATATCTCAATGATGGATGCAGTAGTAAGCGGTTTTAAGTAAATATGGTCAGCAACTACTTTATCGGTCATAATAGTTGCAGGATTAGAATTGATTAATGAAACCTCAATTCCTTCCTCTCTAAGTGATCTTGCTGCTTGCGAACCTGAATAATCAAACTCACAGGCTTGCCCAATTACGATAGGACCACTTCCTATAATTAGTACTGATTTTAAGGTCTTATTTTTTGGCATATTATTTATTGGTCTGCTGCGAATTTACATTTTTTGATTATCAAGGCTTTCATTAGATTAGCTAAACTATCAACATCTTACTCAAGACGAAAAAACTCAAAAAAAAGGTGTTGTTAATAAAAACAACACCTAGCATATAGTAGTTAATAGTCATTTATTTATGACCCATTTCGTCAGAAACCGTTAATCGCTTTCTTCCTTTTACTCTTCTTCTAGAGATTATTCTTTGCCCATCTTTGGAGGACATACGCTCCATAAAACCGTGTTTGTTTTTACGCTTTTTATTGGAGGGTTGAAATGTTCTTTTTGGCATGACTTTATTTCTTTATTATTTCTGGTCTGCAAATTTAGTTTTTTTTTCTTTTAAAACAAGAAATGATTTGGATTTAAAATCTATTTTTGCTCCCATGGAGTGGATGAAAAAATTAAAAGAAAAATGGCTTATAAAATCTAATTTTCAGCTTATAATTATTTTAGTAGTTTTTTCCATAACTGGCTCATTGGCCCTGTGGGTTGCAAAGCCCCTTTTAAACCTAGTTGGAGCAAATGCTGACACTTTAAGTTTATGGATTTATATTCCCATCCGTATTGCTATTATTTTTCCTACTTATCAAGTTTTAATTGTAGTAGTTGGAGCTCTTTTTGGGCAGTTTGAATTTTTCTGGAATTTTGAAAAGAAAATGCTTGCTCATATGGGTTTTAAGCAATTTAAGGATAAAAAATAATTTGCTTTGTTTATTTTTGGCAACTTTTAACGAAAACAGATGAAATTTATAATATCACTTGCCACTCGCATCATCCCACGACATTATCTGCAGTATGTAAGTCATTTCTTTTTACAAATTTTTTCCTTTTTTATGAGAGGTAATAAATTTGAAGATCCTATTAATGGAAAAACTTACAGAAAACTATTGCCTTACGGAAGATTAAAATCAAGAGAAAATGCGCTAGCTCCTGATAGCATGAGTTTGGAACGCCATAGATTAATGTGGCTTTTTATGAAAGAAAAAACTAACTTTTTTACAGACAATTTAAAGTTCTTACACATTGCCCCAGAATATTGTTTTATCAAACTTTTTAAAAGAATGAAGAACTTAGATTATACTACTGGGGATTTAATATCACCTTGGGCGGATGTAAAAATGGATGTGCATGATATACCTATGGTTGATAATACTTTTGATGTAGTAATCTGTAACCATGTATTAGAACATGTTGAGGATTCCCATAAAGTAATGACAGAATTCTACCGTGTGATGAAACCAGGTGGTTGGGGAATTTTTCAAGTTCCTATTGATACCAATAATCCAAATACGGAAGAAGACAAAAGCGTAACTGACCCTAAGGAAAGAGAACGCCTCTACTGGCAAGACGACCATTTAAGATTGTTCGGTTTGGATTATGGGCAAAAATTGGCTACTGCTGGTTTTAAAGTTACTGAGAGTGATTTTATCAATGAGTTAAGTCCTGAGTTAGTGGAACGCTATGCCCTGCCAAAAGGAGAAATTGTTTATTTCTGTGAGAAGGAGTAAATGAAAACCTTCCTCACTTCCCTGCTACTGATTTGCTTTA
>DUAL01000184.1 GCA_012960835.1 Flavobacteriales bacterium
TAATTTTGAAAAAGTAATTTTTGGTTTCCACCCAAGAATTTTTTTAGCTTTTGAACTATCACCAACCAAGTTATTAACATCACTAGGGCGAAGATATTTCTTATGAGAAACTACACAATTCTTTGATACACCTGCCTCCTTACAAGCAGTTTCAACAAATTCTTTAACTGAGTGACTTTCTCCTGTTGCAAGGACATAATCATCACAATTTTTTTGTTTTAACATTTTCCACATCATTTCTACATAGTCTTGAGCATGACCCCAATCTCTTTTTGATTCTAAATTTCCAAGTATCAATTTTTTTGATATACCCAATGAAATTTTAGCAATTTCATTAGTTATTTTTCGTGTAACAAATTCTAATCCACGTACTGGAGACTCATGATTAAACAAAATACCATTAACAGTAAACATAGAATGTGTTTCTCTATACATTTTAGTTGTATAATAGGCAAAAAGTTTTGAAATAGCATAGGGACTAGTTGGTGAAAATTGTGTTTGTTCATTTTTAATTTTTGATTTTACATTTCCATACATTTCACTAGATGAAGCTTGATAAAATTTAATTTTTGGATTAAATTTTTGAATAGATTCAAGTAATCTAACTACACCTATTCCTGTTACATTAGAAGTGTTAAGAGGTTGACTAAAAGATAGTCCAACAAAGCTTTGAGCAGCTAAATTATAGACTTCTGAAGGATTAGAAATTTCAAGAGATGTTGATAATGATGAAGAATCAAGCATGTCCATTGGAATAAAATTAATTTTATTGGTTATGCCCAAATAATTTAATCGCCAAAAATTTGCTGATGATGATCTTCTATATCCTCCAAAAACATCATATCCTTTATCTAAAAGCAATTTAGCTAGATATGCTCCATCTTGTCCAGTAATTCCAGTAATTAAGGCATTTGTCAAGGGTTAGAAAATTAGGTGATGTATGTCCTTTTAAATATATGGCTCAAATTTTAGAAAAATTAAGAAAACATATTAAAATAAAAAGCAAATTGATATGAAAATGGTAAATGAATTCAATAGTAATATCAGGGCACAATGGTTTTATCGGTTCATCATTAACATCTAGATTAAAAAAATTTAATATTATTGGAATTAGTGACAAAAAAAGAAAAAAAGAAAAAAATGTGACTTCAATTGTAAAAAATGTAAATAAAGTAAATAATACAGATGTAAAACATTCATTTCAAACATTAATTCATTTAGCAGCAGTTAGTGATATTTCATTTTGTAATGCCAATCCCAAAACATGTTATGAAGTTAACGTAAATGGAACTAATAAGATGTTAGAAATAGCTAGAAAGAATGACGCAAATATTATTTTTGCTAGTTCAAGTCATGTATATGGAAATCCAATAAAATTACCAATTAAAGAGAATTTTCCATTATCTGCAACGAATCCATATGGACGATCAAAATTAATTATTGAGAATTTTTTACAAGATGTGTTTATATCTGATGATAGCTGGCATATTGCGCTTCTCAGGTATTTTAACCCTGTAGGTGCGCATAAAAGTGGACTGATAGGTGAGGATCCGAATGGCGTTCCTAATAACTTAATGCCGTATATTTCACAAGTCGCTACAGGAAAATTAGAAAAACTTAGTGTATTTGGTGGTGATTATAATACACCTGATGGTACTGGTGTTCGTGACTATATTCATGTGGTAGATTTAGCTAAGGGTCATGTTAAAGCCTTACAAGTTTTAGAGAATAGGCCGCAAATATTGACTGTTAACCTAGGTACGGGAAAGGGTTATTCTGTGCTTGACATGATAAAGACTTTTAAAAAAATTTCAGGTATGAATGTGCCTTATGAAATTGTAGGCAGGAGGCCTGGAGATATTGCCAGTTGTTATATGGATTCCTCTACTGCCGAAAAGTTATTGGGATGGAAGGCTGAATTAGGGATTGATGAAATGTGCAAAGATATGTGGCGTTGGCAGCTTTCGAATCCTAATGGTTATTTTTAGACAGTAGTGGTAAAATTTTAATTTTTTATAGGAGAAACTCTATGGTTACAAATAAATTTAAAATCTTAATTGTATTCTTTGTATTGATAGCAACACAATTTATACATGCAGATTCTGTTACGATTGATATTCTTAAAAAGAATGTTGAGCAAGGGCATGCCAGGGATCAACATGCACTTGCAGTGGCCTACAAATATGGTAAGGGTGTTGAACAAAACTATAAGGAGGCAGTTAAATGGTACCAGTTAGCTTCAGATCAAGGATATGCAGAATCCCAATACAATCTTGGTGTTATGTACGATCAAGGTAAGGGTGTAAAGCAAGATAAGAAAGAGGCAATGAAATGGTATCATGCATCTGCTGATCAAGGGTTTAAATGGGCTCAACACAAGCTTGCAGTGATATATAGATATGGAAAAGGAGCGCCACAAGACTATGAGAAATCTGTAGAGTTTTATCGCTTAGCTGCTGAACAAGGTTTTGCAGAATCCCAATACAATCTTGGTGTTATGTACGATCAAGGCAGAGGTGTAAAGCAAGATAAGAAAGAGGCAATGAAATGGTATAAATTATCTGCCGATCAGGGATTTTCTTGGGCAATAAAGGCTCTTAAAAAAGCAAAGATTGACAATATTTTTTGGTAACTTAACATAGTATTTATATTATCCAATTATTAGTTAGGTTCTACCAATGATATATAGTAAAAATTTCTACCAAATCAAATCAAATGCAGAGATTTTTAATAAGATCAAGGCTGAGCGCGAGAATACTGGTTACTACAATCTGCCATATCAAAACACTGAAAATATTAAAAAGTATGCTAAGAATGTTACTAAAAAACACGTTGTTGTTTTGGGCGTTGGTGGTTCTAGTTTGGGTGCGAAAGCGATTTATGAGTTTTTATTACCCTCTAATAATTATAGAAAAGAGCTACTTTTTTTAGAAACAATCGATCCGCTCAAGATTAATCATTGCTTAAAGAAAGTTGATTTGAATGATACACAGTTTGTGATAATTTCTAAATCTGGCAACACCATTGAGACCATTAGTATTTTTAAATATCTAAATGCATTGGTGGAAATTAACGCCACTAACTGCACCATCATTTCAGAGTCTAAAAGTGCACTAACTCAATTTGCTGATAAGAATAAAATTAAAGCATTTGATCTGGCTGAGGATATTGGCGGGCGTTTTTCGGTATTCAGTGTGGTAGGCTTGGTGCCACTAGCCATGATAGGTGTGGATATTGATAATCTGCTAAACGGTTGTAAGCGTGTATCAGATAGTTTTTTTAAACAAACTGATTATTACAAACCGATTATTAGAAAAGCTCGCTTTTTAGTCGAAAATAAAAGTCGATTTAAT
>DUAL01000185.1:0-7487 GCA_012960835.1 Flavobacteriales bacterium
AATTATATCCAAGAAAATAGTGGTGCTACAACAAAAATATTAAATTCTATCATTACATGAAAACATTAAAATTTCTTATTATATTATTATGGATATTATTTTCAAAAAGTTATGATGCATATTGTACTTATCTACATACCCCTGACTTATCAAAGGAAGCAAATCCTTTGGTTTCAGTTTTAGGTCTTAATTGGTTCTGGCTCTTAATAGTGATTGGATCATTAACTATATATACATGTTATACTTTATATTTAATTTCATTTAAACCAATCAAACTTTATCCTTTAGAAAAAGGATATTCTTTCAGTAATTTTATTGGGTACATGTATCTTGGCAAGAAAAGTAGTTGGCTTGGAATATTTTACCGTTTTCCTAAAGACATTAAAAGATTTCATTATTTTTTTGGAAACTTATTTGTAAGGTATTTAGTCTTTGCTGGAATTATTTCTACTGTAATGTGGATTTTAATAAATAATTCTGAATTTTATAAAGATATCCATAATGCATTTTTCATTTATGGTATTCTAATTTCTGGAGTATCGATTATAATGTATCAGTATTATAAAACCAACTATAAAAAATATCAATCGCAATCAATTTTATAGCAAATTCCAGTGGAGCTACTAAAACTATTCTAGAAAAAATATAGTTTTATCTGCAATTGTAATAAGATGTTCCTAAAATAAATACTGAACTGTTCGTTCCATCATAATAAATAGTTCCATTAGACCACCAACTTTCATCCAAATTTTCTCTTTCAGTTAGTGAATTTGTAGGGCCAGTAGTAAATGAATTATTACAATATTGATGTTCTTTATTTAAATCCTCTAGATTAAAAAGGGCAAAATCATTCCAATCAAGATAAGCAAAAATAGTATCTATTGTATTACCATTTTCCAGTGTATAACCACCCACTTCACGGTATATATTCTTGACAATACTGTCCAGTTCAGTAGTGGTAAATTCTGTCTCAAATATTCTAATACAATCTTTACATTTCTTACACGAAATACAGAATAATGAAACACTAATTAGAATCAAATATATTTTTTTCATAATCAGTTAAATTTATATTTTGATAAAGATACCTATTTTTCTAATCATTATAGAAAACCATATAAAACAAAAAAGCAGAAACTTTCGTTTCTACTTTTTGTACCCGGGACGGGACTTGAACCCGTACGAGCATTACTGCTCATTGGATTTTAAGTCCAACGTGTCTACCAATTCCACCACCCGGGCGGGTGTAAAAAATCCCTCAAAAAAAGAGGGACTATGAGCGAGTGATGGGATTCGGACCCACGACCCTCACCTTGGCAAGGTGATGCTCTACCCCTGAGCTACACTCGCAAATGGGTGGCAAATTTAATTAAATATTCGTTTTTGCAAAGCTCAGAAACTCTTTTATTTCTTACCAATATGTTTTTTTATTTCGTTGAGTTTTAGCAATGCCTCAACAGGGGTAAGGGTGTTGATATCAATGTCCAAAAGTTCATCCCTAATTTGCATTAGTGCTGGGTCATCTAGTTGAAAAAAACTTAATTGCAGGTCGTCAGTTTTATGGATTTTTTTTGCTTTTTCACTTAAAGTTTCAGCCGAATGGGAACTTTCCAGTTGCTGCATAATATTGTTTGCTCTTTTTACAATACTGCTTGGCATGCCCGCCATTTGTGCCACATGAATACCAAAACTATGTGCACTGCCTCCTTTTTTTAGTTTTCGGAGAAACAGGATTTTTCCGTCTATCTCTTTTACAGAAACATTGTAATTTTTTATTCTATCAAAAGAGTTTGTCATTTCGTTTAGTTCATGATAATGAGTGGCAAAAAGTGTTTTGGGTTTTGTTGGGTGCTCATGCAAATATTCGGCAATTGCCCATGCAATAGATACCCCATCATAGGTGCTTGTCCCTCTGCCAATTTCATCTAACAGGATTAAACTCCTTTCCGAGATATTGTTCAAAATACTGGCCGTTTCATTCATCTCCACCATAAAAGTAGATTCACCCATAGATATATTATCGGACGCCCCAACACGAGTGAATATTTTATCAACTATTCCTATCTGTGCTGCATCAGCCGGAACAAAACAGCCAATTTGTGCCATCAATACAATAAGTGCTGTTTGTCTTAGCAGTGCTGATTTACCGGACATATTTGGGCCCGTTATCATAATAATCTGCTGCTGTTCCCTATCCAATTGGGTATTGTTGGGCACATAACCTTCGCCAGCTTTTAGCTGCCTTTCAATCACAGGATGTCTTCCTCCTTTTATAATTAAGGTCTTGCCATTATCGATAATTGGTTTTTTGTACTTATATTTTCTGGAGATAAAAGCAAAAGAAAAAAGACAATCTAATTTTGCAATAAGCTGGGCATTGAGCTGAATGGGTGCTATAAACTTAGTCAAACTCAATACCAAATCCTGATACAATTTTTGTTCAAGCATACCAATTTTTTCCTCCGCACTTAATATTTTAACCTCATATTCTTTCAATTCTTCTGTAATATATCTTTCGGCATTTACCAAGGTTTGTTTGCGCATCCATCTTTCCGGCACTTTGTCCTTATGCGTATTGCGAACTTCTAAATAATAGCCAAATACATTGTTGAAGGAAATTTTTAGGGAAGGAATTCCTGTTACTTGACTTTCCCTTTCTAAAATTTGTTGCAACACCTCTTTAGCTGAAATTGAAATGGCTCTTAATTCATCTAATTCTGAATTAACCCCAACATTTATAACATTTCCTTTACTCAGAAGTGCTGGTGGATTAGGATGCAACTGTTTTTCTATCTTTTGTTTTATTTCCTGGCAAACATTAATCTGCTTTCCAATATTTTTAATGGTAGTTTCAGAGGAATTTTGGCAAGTATCTTTAATAGGAACAAGGGCTTCTAATGCAATTTGTAATTGCATACATTCTCTTGGGGAAATCCTTGCAGTTGCTACTTTTGAAATTAGCCTTTCTAAATCTCCAATTTGTGATATTTGCTCTTTTATTAAAGATCTGAACTCATTATTCCCAATAAAATAATCTACTACTTTCAATCGTTCATTAATAGTGCTTACCTCTTTTAGCGGAAGGGCTACCCATCTTTTTAGCATTCGCGCTCCCATTGGCGAAATTGTATTATCAAGCACATCTACCAAAGTTTTTGCTCCTTCATTTGGGGAATAAAAAAGTTCTAAATTCCGGATAGTGAATTTATCCATCCACAGATGATGCTCTTTTTCAATTCTGCTAATACTGGCAATATGCTGGGTATGATTATGTTTTGTTTCCTGCAAATAATGTAAAATAACGCCTGCCGCCACTTTACCATTTTGCATCTGCTCTATCCCAAATCCTTTAAGCGTTGGTGTCTCAAACTGATTAAGCAGTAGCTCAGTAGAATAATCGATAGTGAATACCCAATTATCGACAGCAAATATATGGTGCTTCTCGCCAAAATCCTGCATAAAATCTTTTCTGTTTTCTTTCTGAAAAAGAACTTCTGTTGGGCTAAAACTTTGCAGCAATTTATCCATGTATTCGGTGTTTCCTTCTGCTATTAAAAATTCCCCAGTCGAAATATCTAAAAAGGAAATACCAAGATTCTCATCTCCATAATACACAGCTGCCAAAAAATTATTTTGCTTGTTCTCCAACACCAAATCGTTATAGGATACTCCTGGTGTTACAAGTTCCGTCACCCCTCTTTTGACTATTTTTTTGGTAAGTTTCGGATCTTCTAATTGTTCACAAATAGCAACCCTATGCCCTGCCCTTACTAATTTTGGCAGGTAAGTATCTAAGGAATGATGCGGAAAGCCAGCCAATTCCGTTCTAGAAGAACCATTAGCCCTATTAGTAAGAACAATCCCTAATATTTTAGATGCTTTTATCGCATCTTCCCCAAAAGTTTCATAAAAATCACCAATTCTAAAAAGTAGAATTGCATCAGGATATTTTGCCTTAATACGATTGTACTGCCCCATAAGAGGAGTTTGTTTTTTTTGCTTTTTAGTTTTAGTAGTCAAAAATTATTTCTTTAATATTGCGGACAAATATAATAGATGCGTAAGTTAAAAAATAATGAATTAGAAAGAATAAGTGTGGCAGATTTTAAATCAGCAAAAAAGACGCCTATTATTGTGGTGTTGGACAATGTAAGAAGTGCCATGAATGTGGGTTCGGTTTTCAGAACTGCTGATGCATTTATTATTGAGAAAATTTATTTGTGTGGCATTACTGCTACTCCTCCAAATAAAGAAATTATGAAAACTGCATTAGGTGCAAATGACTCGGTAGATTGGGAATACATTAAAGATACAAAGGATATTATTGCAAAGCTAAAAGGGAAAAAACATCATATTATTGGGGTGGAGCAAACTAAAAACGCTACTTTCTTAAACAACTTTGAACCGTTAAATAAAAAAGTAGTTCTTGTTTTTGGTCATGAAGTTTTTGGCGTTAGCCAGGAGGTAATTGATCTTTGTGATGAGTGTATTGAAATTCCGCAATTTGGGACAAAACATTCCTTAAATATCTCGGTAAGTGTAGGAGTTGTACTTTGGGAGGTGTGGCAAAAAATGAATTAAAAAATTAGTTTTTTCCTAAATTAATAGTAGTCCCTAAAGAATAGAACATAAACATATCGGCTTTATTGCTGAGCTTTGCATCCCATTTATCATTACCCCCTATTCGGCCAGTTACGGAAAAATCAAGAATAACATTTTTAGATACTTTATAGTTGGTGATAAATCCTAACACAAAAGTTTTTTCTACAACATTTTCATGCCACTCATTGTGAAATTTTCCAGCATCCTGAAAATCATTTTCCGACAACCACTGATAACTGTAACTATTTATAAATTGTTCTGTTTTTAATTCTTGCCTTAAAGTTCTAAACATATTTAAGCCAACCCCTGCCTTTGCCAAGAAATTCAACCTTCTATTTTTTGCAAATGCCTTTGATTGATAATTTTTAGAATTAACTTTCCTATCGAAAAAAGAGGAAATATTTATACTAAAATTAATATCGAACTCCATAAATTCTGCATGGAATTGCTCCCCTTCTCTTTGGTGCTGAACTTGTATGCCGCCACTAGTATGATAAGGATTATCGCAAATGGATTGATATTTTCCTCTGTATTTTGTGAGTTTGATTGTAATATAACAGCAGAAAATATCAGAATTAAAAAGGTAGCTTTCTTTATCATTTTAATTTATAAAATTCACGTAAATTTAGAGAAAATATTTCTTTTGTATAGTGTAGTTAAAATCTTTTAATATTTTCAAATATAAAAATCGATTTTGAGACATTTTCTATCCGTGTATTTTATATATTTGCTGCAAAATAATAACTAAACAACAAAACTTAAAAAAAGCATGAACACAGTAGGCCTTACCAAAGCAGTTTCCATCCTATTTTTTGGCGTTTTAATAAGCGGATGCGGACTAACAAAAATGACAAGCAAATACGACACAGTAGTTTATACTGTAACGCCACCAATTTTGCAGGTACATGGCGGAAAGGTTGCGGTAAAAATTGATGGAAACATACCAGCAAAATATTTCCACAAAAATGCAACAGTTTATTTTATGCCTGTTTTAAAAAGTGAAAGTTCTGAAAAATCTTTTAAAAGCATTACTTTGCAAGGAGAAGAGGCAAGTGGAGGGCAAAAAACAATTTCCTATGCTACTGGCGGTAGTTTTACTTATGAGGACAAAATAAACTACACGGAAGACATGCTAGTTTCTGGCTTAGAAATAAACGCAGTGGCAAAACTAAAAGATCAATTAGAGCCACTAGGCCCAGTAACTATTGCGCAAGGGGTAATTGCTACTTCTGAGAGAGTAGAAAACACAGAAGAAATTGCCATTGCACATCATGGCTATGAGAAAGAAACCATACTTTCTGAATTTGCTACCATTTACTTTTTGGTAAACCAAAGCGTAATCCGAACTTCTGAAAAAAGTGATGAGGACATGAACAAATTGCAAGAGTTTGCAAAATTGGGATACAAAACACACAGCATTGAAATCAAATCCTTTGCTTCACCAGATGGAACAGTTGATGCAAATGATGATGTATCGGAAAGAAGGAATAAGTCTACTGTAAAATACACCAAGCAAATCTTGAAGAGACTAAAATTAGATGGAGCTACTAATGAGGAGTTGTATACCAATGTTTCTTACGGAGAAGATTGGGATGGTTTCAATAGACTGATGAAAGCCTCTGATATGAAGGACAAAAGAAGAGTGTTAAACATTGTAAATTCTGTGCAAGACCCAGAAAAAAGGGAGCAAGCAATTAGAGATATGGCCGAGCTTTATGACGCTATTGATAAGAATATTTTACCTCAACTAAGAAAAGCACAGATTAGTGTTCGTTCGTATCAGCCTAAAAAGACAAATGAAGAAATAGCATCTCTTTCTATTTCAAGCCCTGATTCATTAGATGTGAAGGAACTCCTTTTTTCTGCTACACTTACAAATGAGAGAGCTACTAAAATGAAAATTTATAATGCTGCCGTTAGTTTGCATAATAATTGGAGAGCGTACAATAATATTGCAAGCATTTACATTGGGGAAAACAATTTGGATGAAGCAAGTACATGGTTAGATAAAGCTTTTGAGCTAAGTGGAAATCAGGCGGATGTGCTAACAAATTATGGCATAGTTGCAGCTCGAAAAGGCAATCTTAACAAAGCGCAAGAATTTTTCAACCAAGCAAATGCAAGTGAAAAAAACCAAGCAATTTTGGATATTCGCCAAGGAAAATATGCCAAAGCAGAAAGATATTTCAAAAATGCAAACACGCATAACGCTACCCTTGCAAAAATATTAAATGGAGACAATAGCAGTTCTTGCACAGACAATACTGCTGCTTGCTATTATTTGAATGCTATTGTTGGCGCAAGGTCTGCAAATATGCAAATGCTAACTCAGAATTTATCGAAAGCTATTGCTGCTAATGCAAGCTATAAAACAGATGCGGCAAACGATTTAGAGTTTTTGAATTACCAAGAAAATCAGGAATTTAATGCACTTATTAAATAAGTATAATTGCCTATAAAATTTAAAAAGAATCTCATTGAGGTTCTTTTTTTTATGTGCCTCTCCTAATGCAAGCTAAACTGATGCACCCCAAAACTATATGGCTGTTTTATTGCGGCTATTATTTTTTGATATTTTTCATCATTCTGTATAAAATCCACATTTGTTACATCAATAATTAGAACGGGAAAGTCCATTTGTTTTTTGAAAAAATCCAAATACTTTTCTTGAATTTTTTTTAAATAATCATCCGTTATATCTTGCTCATAACTCCGATCTCTTTTTTTAATGTTCTTTTGCAAACTTTTTATATCGGTATGCAAATAAACAAGTAAATCAGGTTTTGG
The DNA here is from genome assembly GCA_012960835.1 of Flavobacteriales bacterium. Lineage (GTDB taxonomy): Bacteria > Bacteroidota > Bacteroidia > Flavobacteriales > BACL11 > DUAL01. Next base: position 7,390 of record DUAL01000185.1, read on the forward strand.
TAGGGAGGAAAGCATTATATCGAAAAGGCGATAAAAAAGGGTGAGCTCATCTTTTGATAAATTGTTTTGTGCAAATAGCCGTGATTTGATAAAGAAAT
>DUAL01000185.1:7523-20016 GCA_012960835.1 Flavobacteriales bacterium
CCATTACTTCTTTTAGTTGTTTGTAGCGCTCAGCCATAAAAAAAAGCTCTAATGGAAATGCGTATTTTTCTGGCTCTTTATAAAAATTAGGTAAAAAAGGATTGTTGGCAAACTCCTCTAAAATCAGGCGTGCATTACAATCTTCTGAAATCTTTTTAGCCAAAGAAGTCTTTCCGACACCAATATTTCCTTCAATACAAATAAAATTATACTGCATATTCCTCTACACTTTCTATGTCCTTACACTCTTGTAAAAGCTCATCTATGGTTTTATTATATTTGGGATGGATGAAATTGGGGGCAATTTCATGAAGTGGAATAAGCACAAATTTTCTGCTTTGCAAATGGATGTGAGGAATACAAATCCCTTCTTTTTCTACAATCAAATCATTATAAAACAAAATATCAATATCAATAATGCGCTCTCCCCATTTTTCATTTCTGATGCGCCCAATTTTATCTTCAATTTGCAAAACCTTTTCCAATACTTCTTCAGCTGAAAATTCACTTTGAATTTCCAAAACTTGATTCAAAAAATTATTTTGGTTTTCCACTCCCCAAGGAACGCTCTCATAAATTTTGGATTCTTTTTGAATTGCGCCAATTTCCTCTGCCAAAAGCTTATAAGCATTTTGCAAATATTCCTCTCGCCCACCCATATTAGAACCTAATTGTAAAAAAACTTTATTATTCATCAAAATATAAAAGCCCAAATATAAGAAATAGGAAAAGATTATATTGTTTTATTTATTACTTTTAGCCATCAAAATTTTAACCCTTACAAAAATTAAAAAATGAAATCTTTTCTTAAAAATGTATTGTCCACCATAGTGGGTATTGTGCTTTCGGTAGTAGTAGTTGTTTTATTATTTATCGGCATCATAAGTATTGCTGTTTCCTCCTTGGATAATGAGGGTGAAACCAAAGTAAAAATGGGCTCAATTTTGAAAATAAGTTTAGACAAAGAGATTGTAGAGCGCGCTTCCGATAATCCTTTGGACTACCTTAGTTTGGCTAATATGGAAATGAATATCCCTGATGAATTAAAAACCATACTGGATAATATTGAAAAAGCGAAAACGGATGACAGAATAAAAGGGATTTACCTCAATGTACCTTTTCTAAATGCTGGCCTTTCGCAAACAGAGGAAATTAGAAATAAATTATTGGATTTCAAAACAAGTGGCAAATTCATTGTTTCCTATGCAGAATATTATTCGCAAAAGGGCTATTACCTCAGTTCAGTTGCGGATGAACTTTATTTAAATCCGGAAGGGATGTTTGAACTAAAAGGGTTTTCGGCACAAATTATGTTCTATAAAGGGCTATTGGAAAAGTTAGATGTAGAAGTGCAGGTTATCCGGCACGGAAAATTCAAAAGTGCCATTGAGCCATTTGTTTTAGATAAAATGAGTAGGTCTAACAGAGAGCAAATTTCACTTTTGCTTTCTACAATTTCTGATAATATTATGGATTCTATTGCAAGCCAAAGGGGCCTAACGCTAAGCAAAGTGGAAGAATTAGCCAATAAATTAGAACTTACTACTGCCGAAAAATGTTTGGAAAATCATTTTGTGGATGCGCTAATTTATCAGGATGAGTTGGAAGAAAAGTTAAAAAGTAAATTAGGGGAAGAAACAAAATTGGAATTCATATCCCTTACAAAATACAAAAACGCTAAAGTGGAAAAAGAAGGCAAAATCAGCCGAGATAAAATTGCCATCATTTACGCCACAGGAGAAATCAATTCTGGTAAAGGAGATTTAAAAAGTATTGGCTCGGTCACTACCGCAAAAGCAATCAAACAGGCGAGAGAAGATAAGAGAGTGAAAGCCATAGTATTGAGGGTGAATTCTCCCGGAGGAAGTGCACTTGCCTCAGATGTGATTTGGCGAGAAACCGTTTTGGCAAAAGCAGAGAAACCATTGGTAATTTCAATGGGTGATTTGGCAGCAAGTGGTGGCTATTATATTGCATGTGCTGCCAATACTATTGTGGCTAACCCAACTACAATTACTGGTTCTATTGGTGTGTTCGGATTAATACCAAATATGAAACATTTTTATAAAAATAAATTAGGAATTACTATTGATACAGTAAATACAAGCAAACATGCTGATTTTGGAGGTATGCATAGAAGATTGACTTCTTTTGAAAGAGCAAAAATTCAGGATCATGTTGAGGATATTTACGCTACTTTCATTTCCCATGTGGCAGAAGGAAGAAATATGAGCACGGCTGCCGTGGATGATATTGGGCAAGGCAGAGTGTGGACTGGTTATGATGCAAAACGCTTAGGACTTGTTGATGTTTTGGGTGGCTTGGAAACGGCCATTGACATTGCTGCTGATTTGGCAGAACTTTCAGATTACCGACTTGTTTCTCTACCAAAAAAAGAAAATCCTTTAGAAACATTTATAAAGGAAATAACTGGAGAGGAGAGTAAATATATTGCTAACTATTTAGGCATTGATCGTAAATTTGTTAAGTCAGTTGAAAATTTATTGAAAGGTGAAAAAATTAAGGCAAGAATGCCTTTTATTTTAGAGATTAATTAGAACAATCTTCCCTGCGCAATTTCTTTAAAAGAGAATTTGGAGATATATCCTTCATGCGAACGGATATTAAAAACCCTGTCGCCATCCAATAATAAATATTGTCCTTTTATTCCTTTTAACTCTCCTTCAATAGTTGGTGTTCTTTCCAATTTTGTGCTATTTATTTTTTTCGGATATTCCCTTACAGGATAATTAATCTCAGTTACTGTATTATCTGGCAAAATATATTGTTTCAATTCCTCTGGAACATAAGCAGAAAGTTTCTCTTTCATTTTTACCAAATCGACTGGCTGAGGAATTCCAGAAAGCATTTTTCGCCAATTGGTAACATCATCCACATATTTTTTCAATTCAACTTCAATATCGCCTGAAAATCTTCTATTGGGAACTTCTGCAAACAAAATGGCTTGACTCGCCCCTTGGTCCATCCACCTTATTACCCCTTGCGTTCCTCTTGTAATCCCCACTTTTATCCCAGACGAATTTGCTAAATAAACATAATGGGGCGCCAATTGAAAAGTTTTTTCCCATTCCAAATCTCTTTCTTCAATTCCTAAATGTGCAGTGCAAAGTTCTGGCTTGAAAATAGATTGTGATGCTAAAGGCGATTCATAAAAACAATCATAACAAAATCCGGAACGATAAAATTTCTTCATTTTCTTACCGCAACTACAAATCACCTGCCCACTCCACTCTATTTTTATTTGCTTGCCAATCAGTTCATTCATCAAGATATTTTCTCCATGAATATCTAATTTGTATTGTACTACATCCTGCAAATTTGTGTCCATTTTTTTTAGCGTATCTTTCATCATAATTTTTTGTAATTTTATGGCAATAAAAATATTAAAACCTAATGAGAATGCCATTTAAAAACTCTTTTCTTTCTTGGATGATGAAAAAACGTATTCATCAGATTGAATTATTTTTAAAATATCCTTTTCAGGTGCAAGATGAGCTTTTGCTAAACCTTATTGACAGAGCAAAAAATACGGAATTTGGCAAAGAGCACGGCTTTACCTCCATTAAATCCTATGAGGACTTTAATAAAAATGTAGCGGTAAAAACCTATGAGGACTTTTATCCTTACATCAAAAAACTAAGAGGTGGTGGGGAGAATGTTCTGTGGCCAGGGAAAATAAAATGGTTTGCAAAATCATCAGGAACAACCAATGCTAAAAGTAAATACATACCTATTACTGAGGAAGCACTAGAAGAATGCCACTACAAAGCCGGAAAAGACATGCTATCGATATATTGTAATAACAATCCGGAAACAACTTTTTTTGATGGAATGGGATTGATGCTAGGCGGTTCACAATACCAAAACCCCTTAAAAAATTACATTGATGGCGATTTGTCTGCAATCCTAATTAATAATTTCCCTTTTTGGGTAAACATGCACCGGACGCCAGATTTAGCAACTGCCCTACTTCCTAAATGGGAGGATAAATTAAAGAAAATTGTTCAGCAAGCAGTAAAAGAAGATGTCAGCAGTTTAACAGGTGTGCCGTCATGGATGCTAATTTTACTAAACAAAATTTTGGAAAAGACTGGAGCTGATAATATTTTAGAAGTATGGCCAAATCTTGAGTTTTATATGCATGGTGGAATGAACTTTTCTCCATACAAAAAGCAATTCCAAAAAATTATTCCAAACCCAAAAATGAATTATATGGAGTGCTATACTGCTTCAGAAGGTTATTTTGCCATTCAGGACCAAACCCATTCTGATGAGATGTTACTTATGTTAGATTATGGCATTTTCTATGAGTTTATTGCTATGGAAGATTTTAAACATGTAAATAGAAAAACGATAAGATTAGATCAGGTAAAACTAAATACAACTTACGCTTTGGTGATAACAACAAATGCTGGGCTTTGGCGATACTTAATTGGAGATACTATTTGTTTTACAAATCTTTCGCCATTCAGAATAAAAATTATTGGCAGAACAAAAAGTTTTATCAATGCTTTTGGAGAGGAGTTGGTAGTTGAAAATGCCGAAAATGCTTTAAGACATGCTTGTAGAAAAACCAAAACCACAATTAAAGAATTTACTGTTGCTCCACTTTATATAAATCAAAATAAATCAGGAGCGCATCAATGGCTGATTGAGTTTGAAAAAAAGCCAAAAGATTTGGATATATTCACCAAAGAGATAGATGATTTTTTGCAAACTATTAATTCCGATTATCAGGCAAAACGAACAAATGACTTAATATTAAAAATGCCAAAAATTGAAATGTTAAAAAGTGGTACTTTTTATAAGTGGTTAGGCGATAAAGGAAAATTAGGTGGGCAAAATAAAGTGCCAAGACTTTCAAATAATCGAGAAATTGTAGAGGAAATATTAAAAATGAACTAGCGGAATATTTCGCATTTGTAAAAAAACTTATTAACGATTATCAAAATACCCTAATTCTACATTCCTATATTTCTCTTCTTTTTCTATTTTAGTCAAAATTTTAAAAATATGCATGTAGCAATTGCCGGAAATATTGGCTCAGGAAAAACAACCCTTACTACAAAGCTTTCTAAACACTATAAATGGGAAGCCCATTATGAAGATGTAGAAAACAATCCTTATTTAAATGATTTTTACAAAGAAATGCAAAGGTGGTCATTCAATTTGCAGGTTTATTTCTTGAATAGTCGCTTTCGGCAAGTGTTGAGTATAAAAGCAAGCGGAAAAGATTTTATTCAGGATAGAACCATCTATGAGGACGCCTTTATTTTTGCACCAAATCTGCATACAATGGGGCTGATGAGCACACGAGATTTTGATAATTACCAACAACTATTTAATTTGATGGACTCCTTTATTCAAGGTCCGGATTTACTTATTTATTTAAGAGCTTCTACTTCTACTTTGGTAAGCCAGATTCAAAAAAGAGGAAGAGATTACGAAAACTCCATTCGCTTGGATTACCTAACTCGACTTAACGAACGCTATGAAGCATGGATATCAGAATATGCCAAAGGAAAACTACTTATAGTAGATGTAGATGATATTAATTTTTCTGAAAGTGAAGAAGATTTAGGAGAGGTCATTAATAAGATTGATGCTGAAATTCATGGACTTTTCAAGACAGCTTAAAAAAACTACTTATTAAAAAATAAACATAAAAAAAGAGGGTTTAAGCCCTCTTTTTTTATTAGTTAATTGTAAATTAATCTAACAGTATCCCGATAGCAACACCTTTAATTCCTTCAAAGTGCTCTGGCTTTGCAAACCTAAGCTCCCCAACTAACTTTTGGGTTTTCTGATCATAATTAAACGCTAATTGAGTTGAACCCTGTTCAAACATTAAGGATTTTGTTTTCATTTTACCATTTACAACATATTGAAAATCTCCTCCGTTCGTTTTCTGAACTTCCTCTCCAAAAAATTCTAAGATTGGATTCTCTTTAGAGTTCAAATAATTCTCAGTAGTTAAAATTCCACCTAGTTCTTTACTTTTAATAGCAGCAGTATTTATCACAAGTGTAAGTCTTGAACCATTAAATTCAACCTGATAGTTATGACATTCAAATTGAAGCTTAGTACCATCAAAATTCTCTTGTAGTGCCATCATACTTTCTTCCATTCTATCAATGTCTGTCATTTCATAATCATAATTATCAGTTGCTCCAACATTGGATATAGATGGTGCAATAACCAATGCCACAACCGACATTAATTTCAATAAAATATTTAATGACGGACCAGAAGTATCTTTAAAAGGATCGCCAACTGTATCACCAACCACAGCAGCTTTATGAGCTTCTGTTCCTTTTTTTCCTTGCTCTTCAATCATTTTTTTAGCGTTATCCCAAGCACCACCAGCATTGGATTGAAAAATTGCCATAAGCACTCCACAAGTAGTAACCCCTGCCAATAGCCCACCTAGCATTTCTGCTCCTCCAACAAAGCCAATAGCAACAGGAACTGCTAATGCTAGTAATCCTGGCAATACCATTTCTTTAATAGATGCTTTGGTTGAAATATCCACACATTTGTCGTATTCCGCAACTCCATCAGCAGCATCAAAAATTGCTCTATCTTCTGGGGTTGCTTTACTCATATCCGAATCGTATTTACGCATTACTTCTAGTGCTGCTTTCAATTCAGGAATATCTCTAAATTGTCTTCTTACTTCCTCAATCATAGCCATAGCTGCTCTACCAACCGCATTCATAGATAGTGCAGAAAACACAAATGGAAGCATTCCTCCAATTAAAAGCCCAGCCATCACTTTCGGATCAGCAACATTTATTGTATCAACACCAGCCGTTTTCATAAAGGCAGCAAACAGAGCCAAGGCAGTAAGAGCTGCAGAAGCAATGGCAAAACCTTTACCAATTGCAGCAGTTGTATTACCAACAGCATCCAATTTATCCGTTCTTTGTCTTACCTCAGGTGGTAATTCAGCCATTTCAGCAATACCACCAGCATTATCAGAAATAGGACCGTAAGCATCCACAGCTAACTGAATTCCTGTATTTGCAAGCATTCCAACAGCAGCAATTGCAATACCGTAAAGTCCTGCAAAGCCATGTGAAACCAAAATTGCAGCAGCTATTAATAAAATAGGAATAGCAGTTGACATCATCCCAACTCCCAATCCTGCAATAATTGTGGTTGCAGCTCCGGTTTCTGATTGTTCAACAATGGAATTTACCGGTTTGTATCCCGTTCCTGTATAGTATTCAGTTACTTTTCCGACAGCTAAACCAGCTACTAAACCAGCAATAGTTGCCCAGAAAACACCCATTGCAGTGTATTGCACACCCCCTTCAATCCAGGTTTCAGGGAGCATTGCGTTAATGATAAAGTAAGAAGCTACAAGCATCATTCCTGCAGAACCAAACTCACCAATATTTAATGCTGCATGTGGAGAGCCACCATCTTTTACTTTTACAAAGAATGTACCTATAATTGACATCACAATACCAACTGCAGCTAAAACCAATGGTAAATAAACTGCTCCTAATCCATCAAAATTACTTGAAAATTCTGGCAGGGTAGCATAAACTGCACCTAAAACCATTGTCGCAATAATGGAACCTACATAAGATTCAAAAAGGTCAGCACCCATACCGGCAACATCCCCAACATTATCTCCAACATTGTCAGCAATAGTTGCTGGATTCAGTGGATGATCTTCAGGTATTCCTGCTTCTACTTTTCCAACTAAATCAGCACCAACATCAGCAGCTTTGGTATATATACCTCCACCAACACGAGCGAAAAGTGCAATGGAAGAAGCTCCCAGTGAAAAGCCTGAAAGCACATTTATTATTTCATTTAATTCCCATCCTTGTCCACTATATAACATGAATAATCCACTCAATCCTAACACGCCTAATCCTACAACACCCAATCCCATTACGGCACCACCTGCAAAAGCAACTTCTAAAGCGCTTCCAAGAGATGTTCGAGCAGCTTGTGTGGTTCTTACATTCGCTTTTGTTGCAGCTTTCATTCCAATAAATCCAGCTAATGCTGAACAGATAGCCCCAACAAAAAATGATACTGCTACCATTCCATTCGAGCCATCTTCTGCATTTCCTTTAAAATATAAAAGCACGGCAACTGCCGCAACAAATATTGCCAATACTTTGTATTCGGCTTTCAAGAATGACATTGCTCCATCAGCAATATTTTTTGCAATTCTTTTCATTTTTTCATTACCTTCATCTTGCTTGGTTACCCAAGCATTTTTCCAGAATACAAAGCCTAATGCTAAGATTCCAAATAGAGGTAAAAACTTTACAATAATTTCCATTTTTTTCTAGATTTAATTAATATTTCTTTATCTGTATTTTGGGGTGCAAAAGTAATATTTTAATTGAAAAAGTGAAATAAATAACTACTTTCTATTACGCTCTCTAAAAAATATAAATCCCCTTCTTATTATTCTGCTTATTTTCATTAAATTTGCACACCTTAACTAAATTATAAAAGAAAGCATGAATATAGTAGTATGTATTAGTAGTGTGCCTGACACTACTTCCAAAATTAGTTTTTCGGAAAATAGAAGTAAATTTGATAGCAGTGGAATACAATTTGTTATCAATCCTTATGATGAATTTGGCTTAACAAAAGCCATGATGCTAAAAGAAAAAACAGGGGGACAAGTAATAGTAATCACAGTGGGGGACGCATCAGTTGAGCCGGTAATGAGAAAAGCCCTTGCCATTGGTGCTGATTCCGCTATAAGAATAAATGCAATACCAACAGATAGTTATTTTACTGCTAATGCAATTTGCTCTTACTTAAAAGAAAATCCAGCAGATTTAATAATTGCAGGTAGAGAATCCATTGATTATAATGGAGGAGCTGTTGGTGGAATGATTGCCGAAATATTAAATCTCCCTTTTGTAAATGCTTGTAATGGATTGAAAATGGATGGAAATACTGCAAAATTAAGTAGAGAAATTGATGGTGGAAAAGAAAATCTCTCGGCAAACTTGCCCCTTGTTATTGGTGGACAAAAAGGATTAGTAGAAGAGAGCGATTTAAGAATTCCGAATATGAGAGGTATTATGCAAGCACGCTCAAAGCCTTTACAGGTAATTGAACCATCCTCAGAGGTAAGTTTAACATCATCAGAAAGTTTTGAAAAACCAGCAGAAAAAAGTGCTTGTAAATTAGTAGATGCCGGAAATGAAGCGGAGCTAGTTAGCTTACTTCACAATCAGGCAAAAGTTATTTAATAAAATATGTCAGTATTAGTATATACAGAAAGTTGGAAAGGAAATTTTAGAAAAAGTACTTTTGAGGCGGTATCCTACGCAAGTGAAACTGCAAAACTATTAGGAACAGATGTAGTTGCATTGTCTTTTGGAGAAGTGACGGATGATGAACTAGCAAAACTTGGAAATTATGGTGCTAGCAAAGTACTTTCAGCAAATGGTATAAGCAAAGGAGATAGTCAAGCAACAAGCAATCTTTTTGCGGAACATGCCACAGATGCAAGCATCATTATTTTTGCAAGCAGCTATACTTCAAAAATGATTGCTCCACGCTTGGCAATAAAACTAAAAGCTGGAATAAGCTCTAATGTAATTTCTCTTCCATCTAACACTTCTCCTTTGCAAGTAAGCAGGAAAGCTTTCTCTGGGAAAGCTATTGAAAAAACAATCATAAATACAGATAAAGCAATTCTTACCCTGGCACCAAATGCATTCGGATTGGTGGAAAGTGGAGGAAATTGTAGCATTGAAAAAATAGGAGGTTCTCAAAAAGGAGATGTAAATATAAAAGGAGATGAAATAGCAAGTGGTAAGGTTAGTCTTGCAGAGGCAGAAATAATTGTATCAGGAGGTAGAGGGTTGAAAGGAGCTGAAAACTGGGGTATGATTGAAGAACTAGCTGATTTGCTTGGAGCTGCAACCGCATGTTCAAAACCAGTTGCTGATATTGGCTGGCGACCACATGATGAGCATGTTGGGCAAACCGGAAAAGCAGTTGCACCTAACCTTTATATTGCAATTGGAATTTCTGGAGCAATTCAGCATTTGGCAGGAGTAAACTCCTCTAAAGTAATGGTGGTTATAAATACCGACCCAGAAGCGCCATTTTTTAAAGCAGCAGATTACGGAATAATTGGAGATGCATTTCAGGTGGTTCCGAAACTAATTGAAGAAATTAAGAAATTCAAAAACTAAACTGTGAAGTTAATTCAACTCGATATTTCCGCACTTAAAACAAGTGATTCCCAAAACAATGCATATGTTCTGCTTTTAAATGAAATGGAAGGAAAACGGCAATTACCAATTGTTATAGGTTGGTGTGAGGCCCGTTCTATTGCCTTGGCCTTGGAAGATTCTGACCCTCCTGAAAGACCACTTACACACGATCTTTTTTTAAGTATAGGCGATATTTTCGGTATCACTATTAGTAAGGTAGTTATTCATACGCTAAATGAGGGGATTTTTCATGCCTCTTTTTTCTGCAAATCAAAAGGGAAAAAGGAAGTGGAAATTGACGCCAGAACTTCTGATGCGGTTGCACTTGCCGTTCGCTTTAAGTGCCCTATTTTCACTTACGAACAGGTACTAAGCAAAGCCGGTATCATATTGGATAAAACATTAGAAGATGATATTGCTTTTGAGCAGAAGGAGTCGGATGCCCCAAAAGAAAAGGGATTGAAAGATTTTACTTTAAGCAAGCTTCAAACAATGCTAAAAAAAGCCATTGAGTCGGAAGACTACGAAAAAGCATCTGCAATTAGAGATGAGATAAACAAAAGAAAAGAGAAGTAGATGAATAAAATTTACTTTTTCATTATTTTCGTTTTATGTTCGCTTTTCACTTTTTCTCAAACTATTGAAGGAAAGTGGTTATTCGAGTCCATCAGATATGAAATCGATTCTACTGGAAAAGATTTAAAACCAATTACTGATGGCGATTGTATGTTTATCAATGAAGATGGAACTTTTAACTATGCCCTTTCAGCCGTTCCATTAAAAGCAAATGGAAGTTGGAAACTAAACAGTTCAACTTTAAGTTTTAATTATACTGAGCCAAAGGTCCCCATACGAAATTATAGCACAACAATTACTAAAACGCATTTAATCCTCAGTGAAAATGGCGTGAATTACTCTTATCAAAGGGCAGTTGTAGCACCAACAATCACTTCCGGATTTTCTATTTCCTCTCTTTTCAGAGGAATTCTTGGAATAATTTCTCTTTTACTTATTGCGTTTTTATTCAGTAGAAACCGAAAAGGAATCGATTGGACATTGGTATCAAAAGGATTGGGAATTCAAATTTTATTTGCACTACTCATCCTAAAAGTTCCAGTTGTATCTTCCGGCTTTGAATTTGTAGGTAAGATATTTACTAAAATTATTTCCTTCACTCAAGATGGGACTATGTTCCTGTTTAAATCATTTGAAACAGGACTGATAGAGTCGCCCCTTGTCAATTTTGTGGTTATGATTTTGCCTACTGTAATCTTCTTTTCTGCACTTACTTCTTTGTTTTATTATTGGGGAATTATTCCTAAAATAGTGTACGGCTTTGCTTGGCTGATGAAAAAAATAATGCGTCTATCAGGACCTGAAAGTGTAGCAGCAGCCGGAAACATCTTTTTAGGGCAAACCGAATCGCCACTACTTGTAAAACCCTATTTGGACAAAATGACCATGTCCGAAATGCTATGCCTTATGAGCGGAGGAATGGCAACCATTGCAGGTGGGGTATTGGCTGCATACATAGGATTTTTGGGAGGAGACGACCCTGTGCAACAAATCATGTTTGCCAAACATTTGTTGGCGGCATCTGTGATGTCGGCACCAGCCGCCATAGTAGCTGCCAAAATATTGTTGCCCGAAAAAGAAGAATTTGAAACAAAACTGGAAGTAGCAAAAAGTGATATGGGGGCTAATGCTCTGGAAGCAATTTCAAACGGAACAACTGACGGACTCAGATTGGCTGTAAATGTAGCGGCTATGTTACTCGTATTTATCGCGCTTATCTCCATGGCAAATTATGTGCTTTTTAAAGTTGGAGATTGGACAACACTAAATTCTTGGATTGCTACTAACACCAGATATCCTGAACTTTCCTTTAATATGATTTTAGGTTATATTGGAGCGCCCATTGCATGGCTTATGGGAGTATGTAAAGAGGACATGTTTTTAGTAGGACAACTGCTTGGAGAGAAAACGGTACTTAATGAATTTGTAGGTTATATGTCCTTAGGTGAAATGAAAAAAGCAGGACTATTTTTTGAACAGAAATCGATAATTATAGCAACTTACATTTTATGTGGATTTGCCAACTTTGCTTCTATTGGCATACAAATTGGAGGAATTGGAGCACTTGCTCCCAAAAGAAGAGGGGATTTATCCAAATTAGGGATTTTGGCTTTAATAGCAGGGACACTGGCTTCCCTATTTACAGCTGTAATTGTAGGAATGTTAATTTAAGAAAAAATATT
>DUAL01000186.1 GCA_012960835.1 Flavobacteriales bacterium
ATAGCAATTATTTAATTGAAGTAGGTGGCGAGCTTTTGGCAAAAGGTAAAAATGCAGATGGAAATATCTGGAGAGTGGGAGTCGATAAGCCCTCTGAAAATATAAATAAAAATGAGCGTTTTCAGTTTATTCTGGACTTGGAAGATAAGGCCTTAGCAACATCAGGAAATTACAGAAAATTTTATGAAAAAGATGGGGTGAAATACGCTCACACCATTAATCCTTTTACTGGATTTCCTACTCAAAATAGATTGTTAAGCGTTACGGTTATTCATGATAACTGTATGTTGGCGGATGCTTATGCTACTGCATTTATGGTGATGGGTGTAAAGAAAAGCAAGCGGTTTGCAAAAGAACATCCTGAAATTGAAATCTATTTGGTGTATACAGGAAAAGACAGCAGTTGGAAAACTTTTATATCTGCTGATTTGCAGAAAAGAATAATAAATTAATCTTCCGATTTACAATCTTCATCAGGCATTGCCCCACAAAGTTCACATGGCTCACCTTCTTTGTTTATTAGCGGGTTCTTACTTGCACAAGTACCAGAGAATTCTCCGTTTTTCTTTATTAATATTTTGATGGCAATTCCAGCAAAAGCTAATGCAATCATTCCAATTGTTATCAAAAATATTTTCATGGGGCAAAATTACATAAAAAAAGGGCTACAAAAGTAGCCCTCTTTATTTTTAAAAGCAAATAGGTTTTAGTGAGAAACCACAAATTTTACATTATTCACCATTTCATTGGATTGGTACTTAATAAAGTAGGTTCCACTTTCTAAATTTGATGTATCAAAAGAGATATTGTGTATTCCTTTTAGGTACTTATTATTTTCAATTTGTTGCACTTTTTTACCTAATACATCATAAATACCAATTTCTAAACTCATAGTTTTCTCAATATTTAATTGCAAAGTTCCTTTATTAGTTATTGGATTTGGAAATAGAATAAAATCTCCTTCTAATATAGTTTCTGTTATATCACTTGTAACACATGCTTGTTGACATGCATTTAAGGTGCTATATTGACCCTGACCTGTTCCTGGATCAGAACAAGTTCCTAGCCCATCACAATCCCAGGATGGAGAAACAACAATGCCAGAATTAATTTCAATATCATCTACATATAAATTATTTCCTCCTGCGCATATGCCTTTTATCTGAATCATCACATCTGCATTGCCATCATAAGCACTTAAATCAACTATGTCAGTTATCCAGTCACTAGCTACGGGATAAAAGTTGTTGCCTTGTAGTGGATTTGTAGTAGCAAGAGCAGCCCCTATTAATTGAGATTCTAAATTCCAAGTGATTCCACAATCGGTGGATACCAAAATTTGTAGTCTATCATTCTCAAATCCAGTTTGTAATGCATGAGCATACGAATATGTTATGCCATTTCCGGTACTATTACTAAAATCTATTTTTTCAAAAAGTAAGGACGCTTCATCTCCACCACTCATTTGGATGAATTGCCATCTGAAGGAGTTGGGTGTATTACCAAAACCACCAACATTTGATCCTGAAAAGGTAGGGTCAATAATAAAAACCCTATGTCCTTGAGGATTAACAAGTATCGCATTATTTGGGGCTGGTGTTTCATTTGGATATCCTTCAAAGCCCTCTGTATGATTAGTTGCAAAAGCTGTTGGAGAAAGGATGTTAAAGCTACCTGAACTTGCTAGATTGTTAGATGGCATATTATCTATGAATGATGTTAATGCCATTGTTGCCACATTATAAGAAATAGTATTTGTACCTGATGGTACAGTTACGCTAGGCCATTGAATAGTTGTTGTTGCTCCAGCTGCTAATGGAGTATAAACTGGAATTTTCATTGGGAATCCTGAATTAAGAGTATAGCTTACTTCAAATGTATCAACGGCAATGGCACTATTATTAATTACAGTTATCTCAGGAGTTATTAAATTATCACAATAAGATGCAGGCAAACTCATGTTAGTTGTTGCGCTTAAATCAATAAGATTAATTCCTGGCGGAACGATATGTGTCATATTTCCCATATTACCACTTAAGATTTCTTGATTTCCTTCAGCGACAAAAACAGCCACTTCCAAGTTAAACAAATCGTATGCTACACCATTTAAATCTTGTGGAATAGTGTAGGTGTAGGTTTGTTGAAATAATGATGTTGTAGTGGTGGAAGTAATATCATCTCCCCATTGCCCTGTTAAAAGGTGCCTAAACATATGTTGGTGGTTATAATTACCATTTGGTAACATAGCGCCAGGATTATAAGTTGCTCCACCAGTTTGAGGACCTTCAATATTATTTTGTAATAACACAACATTTATTTTATTAGTTGATGTTATACTATTATCGGTATAATAAGCCTCTACATCTACAGTCAATACTCTTGTACTAATATTCAAAGATGCCTCTGCAGCAACATTTACACATGATGGCTGAGCTAATATTTGTCCTCCAGCAGAAGCCCAACTACTTCTACTCATAGCTGTACCTCCTGATTGTCCCAAACCTGCAAAAAGATGTCTGTTTATTGTTCCAGCAGGATAGCCTGAAAGACTAGATTGCCCAGCAATTGAACTACCTAATGGGTCAGCTCTAAAATCAGGTTCTCCAGCACTAGGAGCAGCATAACTACCAGTGTGAATGTTGATGAGAACAACGTCTCCAGGATTCGCATTATATAAATTCTGAGCCATGAGATGACCATCAGGACAGTAGACACAATGTATTCCTGTAAATTCTTCCAAAACAATATTTTTATTTTCTGGTGTTGTGCTTACAAAATTTTGCGCAAACAAGAAGCTTACACAAAAAAGTGCAATTGTAAGGGTAATCAATTTTTTCATGGCTAAATTTTTAGGTTAATTTCGGTACATATAGGTTAATTTCGGTACAAATATATAGTATTAAAACCACTTTGCAATAGTAATATATTTAAAACTTACTGTGTTCAGTTTCTATTTATTTTCAAAATGTTAAATTTACCGACTTAAATAAAAAATAGATGAACAAAAATACATCAGAAAAATCATTTGGAAAGTTATTGAAAATAATGGATGAATTAAGGGAGAAATGTCCATGGGATAAAAAGCAAACAATGGACAGTTTGCGCTATTTGACTATTGAAGAAATGTATGAGCTATCGGATGCTATTATTGAAAAAAATAGTGATGAAGTTAAAAAAGAATTAGGCGATTTACTTTTGCATATTGTATTCTACGCTCGCATTGCATCCGAAACGAATGATTTTGATATGGAAGATGTAATTAATGGTGTGTGTGAGAAACTTATTTTCC
>DUAL01000187.1 GCA_012960835.1 Flavobacteriales bacterium
TTCCTCAGTAAAAGAAATTCGTTCCAACAATATTGAAATTGAAGAAGTCTATTGTCCTTTCCCAATTCACGGTTTGGATAAAGCTTTGGGCTTGAAAGAAACTCGAATGGGTATCACGGCTTTTATATACGGATGTCTGGGACTTAGTTTAGGCGCACTAATGATTTATTACATTATGATTGTTGATTGGCCACAAAATATTGGAGGTAAACCAAATTTGACTTTCTATCATAATATACCCTCATTTGTCCCCGTCCTTTTTGAGTGTACGGTGCTTTTTTCCGCTCACTTAATGTCCATTACTTTTTTAATAAGATGTGGCTTGTTTCCAGGAGGAACTTCCGATAGTCCAGATGAAAGAACAACTGATGATAAATTTTTAATGGTAATAAATGTGGATGGTGACACCTCTTCTGTAAAAGAAATGTTGACCAAAACAGGCGCTACTGAAATTAACGAAAAAGAAGCTTAAATTATGAAAAAAGCAATTTTAAAAATCGGATTTTTTGCAGCAGTAATTTTCCTTGCTGCATGCTCGGGAGATTCAAATCCGGGTTATGAATTTATGCCAAATATGTATCGCTCTCCATCATTGGAAACTTATGGAGAAAATAATGCAAATGGAATGAATGCTTTAACTCCTGTTGAGGGGACTGTTGCCAGAGGACATCTAAATACATTCAATTATGATGAAACATTGGAAGGGTACTTGAATGCAGGAAATATGGCTGTCAATCCTATGGAAAATACGGACGAAATTCTTGCTGATGGTAAAGCGCTTTATGGCATGTTTTGTGAACATTGTCATGGTAAAACAGGTGCAGGAGATGGAACAATGACACATGTAATCTATTCAGCAGTGCCCCATTTTAATGATGACAAGACAATAAGAAGATCCGGGACTCCAATGCGTGAACTTACATCAGGACATATTTTTCATGCAATTACTTACGGATTGAATGCTATGGGGCCTCATGCAAGCCAAATTACGGAAGAGGAGAGATGGAAAATTGCACTTTATGTACAAGAAGAATTACAACATTACGGTTTAGAATAAAAAAATAAAATTAGCATGTTTACAATAGATAAAAAAGCAAAAAATCTTTCCATGGTACTTATGGCTGTGGGACTAATTGAATTAATATTTGGCTTTGTTTCCAATCCTCATGGCGCTTGGCCAGCATTACTTTTCAATACTTATTTCTATTTGGGGATTTCTGTTTTTGCTGTCTTTTTTGTTGCCATGCAATATGTGGCAGAAGCCGGCTGGTCCATAGTATTAAAAAGAGTGCCGGAAGCGATAATGGCAGCACTACCTATATTCAGTGTTATTATGCTCTTTATAATGGGTGCTAGCATTATGCACTGGAATCATATTTACCATTGGCTTCAGGAAGGTATTATGGATCCAGCAAGCGATCATTACGATAAAATACTTGCAGGGAAAGAACCTTACTTAAATTCAACTTTCTTTCTTATTAGAACTATTATCTATTTATTAATATGGAATTATTTTGCTAAAAAATTAAGAAAACTTTCTATTTTGGAAGATGCAAATGGGAGAATATCCTACCACAATGCTGGCGTAAAAGCTTCTGCTTGGTTTATGGTATTTTTTGCAATAACTTCTGCAATGGCATCTTGGGATTGGATTATGTCAATTGATGCGCATTGGTTCTCTACAATTTTTGGTTGGTATATCTTTGCCGAATGGGCTGCCATTGGTTTTACAACCATCTTACTATTTACACTTTATTTGAAAAGACAAGGCTATTTACAAGAAGTAAACGAAAACCATATTCACGATTTAGGAAAATGGATTTTTGCATTCTCACTGGTTTGGACTTACATGTGGTTCTCTCAATTCATGCTTATTTGGTATGCAAATATTCCAGAAGAAGTTGCTTATTATACTGCCAGATTAGAGGTGCATAATTACAAATTCTTATTTTGGTTTTCTATGCTGATTAACTTCATCTTTCCTATCATTTTATTAATGAGTAGGGATGCAAAAAGAAATAATACTAGATTAATTTTTGTAAGTATTTTTATTTTGCTTGGGCATTGGTTAAACGCTTATTTATTAGTTACTCCTGGCACATTAAATACCCACGGACATATAGGATTTACAGAAGTGGGAATAGGATTAGGATTTGCTGGCTTACTGATTTATTTAACATTAAAAGCACTAGCAAAAGAGCCACTGGAAGCAAAAAACCATCCTTTTTTAGAGGAGAGCAAACACTTACATACATAAAAAAATAAAACAATGACAAACATTCTAACTGCAATAGTTGTATTTCTGATAATCGCTTTATTGGTTCAAATATTAAGGGTTTCAGAACTATTGTCCGAAATAAATAATACGGATGTAAATGAAATTACAGATGAGGATAATAATACACAGGGTAAAATTTATCTAGTTGTGGGCTTTCTTTTTTTAGGATTTGTAATTTGGCAGATGGTATATTGGAACCATTTTTTATTGCCAGGAGCTAGTTCGGTTCACGGAGAAATTATTGATGGATTGATGAGCTTTACAATGAACTTGATTCTTGTAGTATTTTTTATTCTTAGTCCACTTTTGTTTTACTATGCTTTCAAATACAGAGGTAAAAAAACCAATACTGCATATTATTATTATCATAATAATAAATTAGAGATTATATGGACAATTATTCCAACGATTGTATTATCGGGAGTTATAGTTTATGGTCTACAAACTTGGAATAAAGCAATGAATCCAGATATTTCTCAGTCAAAAGTTATAGAAGTATATTCCAAGCAATTCAATTGGACTGCAAGATATTCTGGTGACGATAATACATTAGGAAAAGCTAATTACAAATTAGTGCAAGGCAGAAATCAATTAGGGGTAGATTTAAGTGATGAAAGCGCACAAGACGACATTGTAGTTAGAGAAGTACATCTTGTAAAAGATGAGTCAGTTTTGTTAAAATTCAGATCTCAAGATGTTATTCATTCAGCATATTTACCTCATTTTAGAGTGCAAATGAATTGTGTCCCAGGAATGACTACTCAATTTGCTTTCATCCCAACCAAAACTACTACCGAAATGAGAGAAACAGAAGGAGAAGATTTTGATTACATCTTATTATGCAACAAAATTTGCGGAGTAGCACATTATAATATGCAAATGAAATTTATTGTAGAAACTAAGGAGGAGCATGATACTTGGCTAGCTCAACAAAAAACATTAAAAAATACTTTAACTTTAAAATAAGTACAAAATGAGCGAACATCATAAAGAA
>DUAL01000188.1 GCA_012960835.1 Flavobacteriales bacterium
CTGATGGCTTCAAATTCTTTTTTGATGAAGATACTTGGCTTATGATTCGTCCTTCTGGTACTGAGCCGGTTTTAAGAACTTATGCGGAAGCTTCAACTCAGGAAAAAGTATTTGATATTTTGGCTGATTGTAAAGCGACTATCTTGTAAATGAAACATCTGTTTCTGATATTATTTATTTTCTTTGATCTTCAAGTAAATTCACAAGGATTACAGTCAGAACCTAATCTCGATAAAAAGAAAAAAAACATTCTTTTGCTTTCTGAAGCAAGTACATATACTATTGCTTTGGTTGGTTTGAATCAATTATGGTATGCTGATTATCCAAGGCAAAGTTTCCGATTTAAAAATGATAATCGCAACTGGCTACAAATGGATAAAATGGGGCATACTGCTGTCTCTTATTATTCGGGAGTAGTTGGAATTAAAGCTTATCAGTGGGCAGGATTTAGTAGAAAAAAAGCCATCTGGTATGGTGGCATGACAGGTTCATTTTTTTTAACCATTATTGAGGTATTAGATGGTTTTTCTTATGGGTGGGGTGCATCAACTGGTGATTTAATTGCAAATACAACTGGTTCATTATTAGCTATTGGTCAGGCACTTAAATGGAATGAGCAAAGAATACAGTTGAAATATAGTTACAAGCCGTCTGAATGGGCAGATATGAATCCTGAAAAATTAGGCAATAATCATTTAGAAAGGATTCTAAAGGATTACAATGGCCAGACTTATTGGCTTTCATTTAACATGAAGTCGTTATTACAAATAGAGAATGAGAGTTTTCCCAATTGGCTAAGCGTATCACTTGGGCATAGCGGAAATGGAATGATTTCTTCTTTACAGGAAGAAAAACAGCCACAAAGAAAAAGACAATTTTTATTATCGTTAGATATAGATTTAAATAAAGTTAAAACAAATTCAAAGTTTTTGAATACTGTATTGCATACTTTTGGTTTTTTAAAATTCCCTGCACCGGCAGTTGAACTAACAAAAGGAAAATTATATTTTCATCCTATTTACTACTAATGAGCCATCATTTCAAAACAGGCGATAGAGTGCTTTTTATCAATGAAAATGACAAAGGCACAATTTTGATGTTTATCGGAAATACTAAAGTAAAACTTCTCAATAGTAATGGATTTGAAGAAATGGTAGCAATCAATGATATTATACCTTTCCCAACAGAAACACATGACCAAAATGCTTATGGAAAATCATTCACTACAAAGGAAGAAGAAAGTCCTATTTCTCTAACACATAAATTTTATCAGTTTGTAAATGATAAAATAGAACCAATGTCCTTTAAGGCCGATTTGCATATTGAAAATTTGATTGAGAATTATCATCATTTAGAAAACTTTGAAATTATTCAAATTCAGAAAAATAGATGTGAAGCTTGCATACAGTATGCAAAAAAGCATGACATTCCCCGATTAAAAATTATCCATGGCGTAGGGCAGGGGGTGTTGAAAAAAGAAATTCATGACTTATTAAGAATATACCATTTACAATTTTCTGACGATTATGGATTTACAGAAGTGATAATTGCTTAGTTTAGCTAAAATTTTATAATGAACAGATTTATTTTTCCTCTTATATTTTTGCTTATTAATTCAGTCGCTTTTGCACAGAGTTCTGCATTTATTTATGGAGGGGGTGATCTGTGTGACAATGCAGGAACCATTGATATGGAGATTAGTTTAACAGGAACTCCTCCTTGGAATATTGTATATGCTATTGATGGCGTGAACCAAGCTGCTATTTCTGCTTCAAGTAACCCATACATTATCCCAACTAAAATAGGGGGTGTTTATACGGTAGTTTCTGTTTCGGATGCTATTGGTGTTGGCACAACAAGCGGAAGCGCAACAGTTACAATTTTACAAGCGCCAAGCACTCAATTTACAATAGAAGAGGATACACTCTCTTTTATTTATCCTTCTACACAATTTCAGGATAAAACCATAGGCGCTACTGCTTGGAGCTGGAATTTTGGGGATAATACAGCAATAGATAATTCACAAAATCCTGTACATACTTTCGATTCTATTGTTGGGGTTTATCAAGTTACTTTAATTGCAAGCGACATTAATAATTGTTCTGATACTACTTTTCATCAACTTTGGGTGAATGATAAATACTATATTTATATTCCTAGCAGTTTTACCCCTGACTGGGATGGTTTGAATGACAAACTTTGCCTTTATTATCACGCCATTAGAGAATCAACTTTTGTATTTAAGGTATATAATTTAAGAGGTGATGTGGTATTTTATACAGATAATATAAAGGAGATGGTGTGTGATAATTTTAGTAAAAATGGTTGGGATGGCACGCACAACAAATCTGGCAAGGAATTACCAATTGGAAATTATGTGTATGAAGTTTATTTCCAAGATTTTGAGGGTTGGAAACATCACGATTATAGATTTTTGTACTTAATTCGTTAAATTCCCTCTTCTTCCCTCTCAATAATCTTTACAATCTGCTTGTCGTTTATTCGCTTGGCAATTATTTCTTTATCTTTATTCAAAAGATAAATAACAGGAGTGGAGTGAATATCGTATTGCTCTCTCCAATTGCTTGTAGCCACTGGATTCCCTTCCTTATCAAACTGAATATCACCAACATTGATCCAGTTTCCAATATTAAATTTCTTGATGAATTCTTTCCATTTATCTATTTCAAATTCGGTATTTACCGCAAATACTTTAATATCTATTCCAGCATCAACCAAAGAATCGCATACTGCCTTAACTTTTGGCGTTTCTTTTTTGCAATGTCCACAATCCGGATCGTAAAAGAAAAGAAGGGTATACTTTGCTTGTAAATGATAAAGTGAATGATACTTCTCCATTGGATCTTTAAAAACCAAGTTTAGTGGCTTTTTACCAATCATATTTGGACTAATTCTATTGGCTCTTTCAATTATTTTTTTCAATTGTTTTGCCTTTACCCATTCACACTCTCCCGTTATATAATATTTTTCCACCATATGTACAAATACGGCATCCATCCCCATAATTTTAGAACGCTCATAAGTAGATGTAATATAAGAAACCACATACTGAAAAACATCTTTGTTGGCTCTTGCTTTTTCTATCATTATATCAGCAGAAATAATAATAGAATCAGGGTGTTTTGGGCTTAATTTTTCTAGATATTGATCCATTTTATTAAAGAAAATAGGTGTACGGAGCATCCTTTGATCCGAAAAATCCATATTGTCCCAAAAGTGTCTTTTGTAATAATAAAACTG
>DUAL01000189.1:0-1533 GCA_012960835.1 Flavobacteriales bacterium
ATGGAAGATAATTTCAAAAGGAGGTTGCAGAAAAAAGTCGATTATATTAACTTACAAACCCTTTTAAATAAGAAAAGCCCCGTTAGTACGGCGTGCTCTTTAGGGAAAAAAGATTTTCTCAAGGGTAGACTGGCGGCGCTGTTTTTTTGATAAAACTTTCTGATAAATCACGTTTTCAATCATGAAATACACTGCGCAATATTCTCAACTTGTGATGCCCGATCATATTAATAATGTCGGTACCCTTTTTGGTGGTCAAATGGTATCTTGGATGGATATAGCAGCAGCCAAAGTAGCCTATCGGTTTTGAGGGATACAGATGCAGTCGGAGCTGTTACTAGGGCAATTGAAAAAGTTGAATTTAAAGAACCTGTATTCGCTGGTGAATGGATTAACTTTTCTAGTAAGGTGATAAAAGTTGGTAAATCTTCGGTTAGCATTCATGTGGATGCCTTTGCTGAAAGCAAATCACGGGGAAAAAGGTTAGCCTGTATAGCTATTATTACAATGGTTGCTGTAAAAAAGAAATCTGACGATAACTTTGTTAAGTTTCATCATGGGAATTCGGTGGATTAAACTAAGAAGCCTCTCAGGTTTGCTATTTATGGGACACTTCTATTTTTGGGGGTGTTCTTTTATGATGACACCTGAATATCCTGAACCAATTCTACTGGATGCGAATCCTTCAGTTGCCGTCCGGTATGAATATGGAAACATCCAACTGAAATTACAAACACAGATTCTTGATGGGAATCCAACCGCTTATCGCTTTAGTATTTTTAATCAAAGCGATTCAATATCTCCCTTGATAAGTAAAATATTTTTTCCGGATGACACTATCATTGTTATACTTCCTGTGGATTTTTTTCAAATTGAAGATTTAGGATATGTTGCCATTCTTGTCCCTCAGGGTGATGATTTTGAAATAGTAAAAAATTATTTTACTATTGAACAAACAGGGGTATTTGAATTTCCAACTGCTTATATTCGTAGAAAACCAGTGATGTTAGTTGGGAATGTTTCACAAAGAATTGGAAAAATTCCAATTGTTGGAGCAAAAGTCCAAATTTTTGATAGCACTGGAGTTGTTGGATACAGTGAGACAAATATTTCTGGGCAGTTTGAAATAGAACTTCGGTTCCCCTTTAAGGATAGAAAAGATTTATATTTAACTATTTCTACCGGTGGGAGATACTCTCGTTGGAGAGACCGTATTGATTTTCAAGGTGAGAAGTGGTTAAATAAATCTGTAGTCCTTGGACCTAGTGCTTTATTTATCAGCCAGGGAATGGTGTACAGGGTTATTCAAAATGAAACTCCATTTAGAGAAGGTCCAGAGAATGGATCACCCATAAAGTTTTTTCTTTCAGAAGGAGATATATTTGTAGCTGAAACAGTAGCCGGAGATCAGTTGTTTGGTCAAATTGAAATTCTTATTGAAAAAAATGGTTATTTTCAGCATTTTGAGGGATGGATTAAAAATAAATACTTGAAATTTATTCAATGAGAAATAAATTCTTAGTGCTATTTTTT
>DUAL01000189.1:1543-2895 GCA_012960835.1 Flavobacteriales bacterium
GTAAGCACGTCGATATTGATGAAAAGAGTTTTGAGTCTTGTTTCGATAAAATGAATGAAGACCTTAATAAATGGAAGCTTGATACTCGAGCAACTATTGATGCACATGTAAAAATTAACGGAGAACCTTTCGGATTGACTCCTATAGAAGAAATATCTTTAGCACCTGGATTGCATAAAATAGATCTTGCTTATGAGGAGTATGTCCCTATCCAATATGAATTAGACTTGCAGCTTGCAACCTCTGTGGTACTGCTCTTCCAGCTAAATCAAATTCATACTGTTACTTTCAGTACTCAAGAAACGGGGTTGAATTTTGTGTTGGATAGTAAATATAACTGGTTTGAAAATAAGATAAAAATGAAAATGGAAGAAGGGACACATAATCTGAAGGTACTAAATGGTGATTCCTTAATTGAAGAGAAGGAATTAAAGATCAATGAAGCTTCAGAAATATTTTATGAATTACCGCTATCTGAATCACAATTAGAATTGTCCCAGCAGAAAGTAGATGAAGCACTGAAAGCATTAAAAGCACTACAGTCAGTTAAGGATTCTATAGAAAACAAGTAAATAGATCCCAATATTAGCGATTTAGTTAACTTTGAATAAAATATTAATCAAATTATTTCAGCATTTTCAAAGACACGCTCAGGTAAAATAATGGGGAGCATATTGCAGAAAATTTCAGAAAATGATTTTGAGAATTTAGGTGTTCTTCAACTTATACTGACCTTATCATTGCAGAGGCTTTAGTTGGATGGCAGAATATAAAATTTTATTTGTCAAATCGATTAACAAATCTATTTGACCTCTTTTACTATCGCATCAGTTTGCATAGATTCTTTTCAGTATGCTCAATTTTTTTAAGTTAATGAGAGATTCTCTGTGAAAAAAAGTGTCGTTTATGTTTTGACCCTCTTCCTGATAGAATTTTTGGGAGGACAAGAGCAGTATTATTCTAAGGATGAGATTAGGAGAGATTGGGCAGATTACTCCTCTTATCAAAGGGATGAACTTATTACCTTTTGCAATTTTTTGAAAAAAATCATTATGACCGTGCCTTATTAAATTATTTTCAGTTTTTATACCGATTCCCTGGTGATGAACTGGAATCTACAATTTATTATCAAATTGGTCGGTGTTATGAAAAAACCCATAATCCTAAGCTTGCCATAGTATATTATCAACGGGTACTAGATTATGGGGATTCAGCGTCAATTCTCTTTAAAGCGGCGAATTACCATAAGATGTATTTACATTTGATTGAAGATGAGAATCGAATCCTTTTGGATAAGACCCAATTAACCGAAGACCCATATTTACTCGTTTTCCGTGGGTATGCATTCATTC
>DUAL01000189.1:2927-3238 GCA_012960835.1 Flavobacteriales bacterium
GCTGGATTGGAAATCAGCACAACTTACGTTTCTTTCAGCGGAAGAACGATTTGGACAGGAATATTATTCTAATCTTCTTAATCCTTTATTTGAATATATCGAAAGTGTTTCTGATATTCAACAAAAGGATGAAACGACATCCTTATTAGCTTCTATTTTTCCAGGGGGTGGAGAAGGGTACCTGAGAAAATGGAGCTCAGGAATTGGTGTATTGAGTTCTATGATTATTCTAACTGGGTTCCTACCTTCATCTTCGAGTTCGAATAGCAATTTATTATCCTTTAAAAATTCTGTTCTAGATTATATTCCCA
>DUAL01000190.1:0-406 GCA_012960835.1 Flavobacteriales bacterium
AATCTGCCTTCTAAGGCTTTTAATTGTTCTCCTGTCATTATTGTTTTATAAAATTAAGATTGAATAATCCCAGGATTATAAGCTTCCTTAATTGGCGCGTTATTGGCGGCTTCAATTCCCATAGAAATTACTTTTCTAGTTTCCAAAGGATCAATAATAGCATCTACCCACAAACGAGAAGCCGCATAATAAGGAGAGGTTTGCGCATCATATCTATCAGTAATGGTTTTTAAAAGTTCCTTTTCTGCTTTTTCATCAATTTCTTCTCCTTTTGCTTTTAAAGATGCTTTTTCAATTTGTAACAATACTTTAGCAGCTTGCTCTCCTCCCATAACAGCCATTTCTGCAGTTGGCCAGGCAACAATAAGTCTTGGGTCATAAGCCTTGCCACACATAGCATAGTTTC
>DUAL01000190.1:538-889 GCA_012960835.1 Flavobacteriales bacterium
GCCAGTAACATCTTGCAAGAACACCAATGGTATTTTCTTTTGGTTGCAATTGGCAATAAATCGTGCTGCTTTATCAGCAGAATCAGAATAGATAACTCCACCAAATTGCATTTCTCCTTTCTTAGTTTTTATCATTTCTCTCTGATTAGCAACAATACCAACTGCCCAACCATCAACTCGGGCGTAACCACAAATAATGGTTTGCCCATAACCTTCTTTATATTCTTCAAATTCAGAATCATCTACTAGGCGAGCTATGATGTTCTTCATGTTGTAAGCTTTAGATCTATTTCTAGGTAGTATTCCGTAAATTTCTTTTTCGTCTTCTTTGGGTTCTTTTGCTTGTTTTCT
>DUAL01000190.1:1017-9332 GCA_012960835.1 Flavobacteriales bacterium
AGTAGTAGCACCCCCCAAAGTTTCGTTATCGATAGTTTCGCCAATAGCTGCTTTTACCAAATAACTTCCTGCCAAAAAGATAGATCCTGTTTTATCTACAATAAGGGCTTCATCACTCATAATAGGTAGGTAAGCCCCACCTGCAACACAACTACCCATTACAGCAGAAATTTGGGTAATTCCCATAGAACTCATACGGGCATTGTTGCGAAACATTCTACCGAAATGTTCTTTGTCGGGGAAAATCTCATCTTGCATAGGTAAAAATACTCCTGCACTATCCACCAAGTAGATAATTGGAAGTCGATTTTCCATTGCAATTTCTTGCAAACGCAAATTCTTTTTGGCAGTAATAGGAAACCAAGCTCCTGCTTTTACAGTAGCATCATTGGCAACAACTATACATTGTTTTTCGCTTACATAAGTGATTCCAGCAACTACTCCTCCTGATGGGCATCCACCATATTCCTCATACATTCCTTCTCCTACAAAAGCACCAATTTCTAAAAAGTTAGCATCTGTATCTTTCAAATAATCAATACGCTCCCTAGCGGTAAGTTTTCCTTTGGCGTGTTGTTTTTCAATCTTCTTCTTTCCTCCACCAAAAGAAACTGTAGCATGTTTTCTTTTCATCTCTGAGATAAGTAACCTCATCTTATCATCATTCTTATTAAATTCCAAGTTTGCCATTCAGTCAATTTTTGTCAAAAGTAAAAAATAGATGTTAGATATTAGTAGTTAGGCGATAGACTTATTCTCTCTAGAATCTTAAATATCAATACTGATAGCTAGATTATTTAAATAATCTGCACTTTCAGGACCTAAATTAAAGAGTAAATCGATAATAGATAGGTTAGGAATAAAGCCACAATTATTCTCAAATACTTGATGGTATTTTGGGCTATTTTTTACTTCAAATAAGGAATTTCTGAAATCGTTTGTACTACTTTGTTTTTGGTAGGATTTTGTAAGCGTAGAAGTATCATTTATTTGTAAGCATTTAAAGACCACTTCTTGCAATTTCAGATTAAAATCTAAAAGGAAAGTTTCTCTTTTTTCGTAAAAAGGAATAAACAAATCTTCATTAAACTCAAAATAAGAGGAAGAACGATAAGCACTACAAATAGATTTCCAATGTTCTTTTTGCCAAGGATGATGGTATGCTATTTTTATATCTTTTATCTGGGTTTTAGAGCTTGATTTTCTAAGTTTTGGAATACTTAAAGTTAGCTTACCATTTGCTCCATAAATATCACATCTGTTTCGGATGCTTTGTTTTACAAAATGTTCGTATTGTTCAATTTCATTATTTTTGTTTTGTAGCAAAATGGCATAATATCCAATAGGAGCTAAATAGGCAGTGGGGATTAAATAAGGATTATTTAACTCCATCAAACAAACGATTCCATCTTATTTTTTTAAGTCCCTTGGCATTTTTATCCCAACTCATCCAAATAAAAAGTGCCTTTCCAACAATATGGTCTTCAGGCACAAAGCCCCAAAAACGAGAGTCAGCAGAGTTGTGCCTATTATCACCCATTAGCCAATAATAATTCATCTTAAAAGTATAAGTAGTTGCCACAGTTTTATTGATAAGAATTTCGCCTGCAACTACTTCTAAACTATTTCTTTCATAGCGCTCAATAATATCTTTATAAAGAGGTAAGTTTTCAGTTGTTAAATGAACTGTAGTTCCAGCTTTTGGAATAATGAGCGGACCATAATTATCCTCATTCCAGCTAAAATTCTTACTTTGTGGGTAGATGTATTCTTCAAATTTATTTTTTGTTTTCACCCTTTTATCCACTGACTTTACATTTGGAAAAGTAGAAAGTGCATCTCTGTTTTTATTGGTTAGAGTGAGCATATATTCATTCTGATTTCTTCCATAACCCCCCTCTGTAATATCGTATTTTTCATACAATATTTTTGGATTCAGGCCAGTCCCTTTTGTTTTTACAGTATACTGAAACTGCTTTTTCATGCCTTCAAACTCTTCTTGTGGTGCGCTATTTACCATTAGTTGCCCATCAATTACTTCAATCTTATCTCCTGGAATTCCTACACATCTTTTAATGTAATTTTCTTTTTTGTCGATTGGTCTTCCGAGCGTTTCAGCTGGCCAATTAAATACCACACAATCGTTTCTTTCTACCTCCCCTAATCCTTTCATTCGGTGGTAGGGGAGTTGTATACTTTCAGAATAGGATTTTCCATCTCCAATTGGCATGGTATGATGCACAAGCGGAAAAGCCAAAGGAGTGATAGGTACTCTTGGGCCATAACTGACTTTACTTACAAACAAGAAATCGCCAATAAGTAATGATTTTTCCATAGAGGAAGTAGGAATAGTGTAGGCCTCAATTAAAAAGGTACGCAAAATAGTTGCTGCAATTACTGCAAAAAGGATGGCATCAAACCAATTTCTGAGCTCACTCTTTTTCTTTTTTTTCTTCTGTTTTACTCTTTTTTTCCAAAAGATATAATTAAAGGTTTTCCAAAATAGGGCATCTGCAATAAAAAGAGGAACAAAATAAAGCCACTCCCCATCCAATAGGTACACAAAAAAACTCCACACAATAGTGAAGATAATAAACATTACTAATCGGAAGAACTTACCTAACTTTTCTCTTAATTTCCGCATACTCTTTTAACGATTTATTTCTTTTTTATTGCATACCAAATACATCATTCATGCTAAAAATACCTTTTTTACCTATAATCCATTTTGCCGCTATTAGTGCTCCCATTGCAAAACCATCCCTGTTTTTTGCAGTATGTTTTATCTCAATTTTATCTTCTTCACAGGAGTAAATAATAGTATGTGTCCCAGATACATTCTCAACTCTTTCTGTAGTAATTTTTATTTTGTTATTTAGAATTTCTTCAGCATCTTTAGCTAAAGTTTTGGCTGTTCCACTTGGTGAATCTAGTTTTTCAATATGATGAATTTCATGAATTTTACTTTCATAATTATGGTTTTTCATCAGATTAGATAACTTTTTGTTGAGTTCAAAAAAGATATTCATTCCCAAACTAAAATTGGAAGCGTATAAAAAAGCGCCTTCTTTTTCTTTGCAGAGTTTTTCTATTTCTTCCAATTTATTGAGCCAACCAGTAGTGCCCGAAATAACTGGAATTCCACTATTTATGGCGTGAGAAATATTTTCAAAAGCTGTGGAGGGAGTGCTAAAATCTATGGCAACATCAGCCATGCTTAAATCTAATGTATTTGTAGGGTTTTTACTAGAAGAAGTAGCTGCAATTGTATCACCATTTATTTTGGCTAATTCACCAATTCGTTTACCCATTTTTCCATTTCCTGAAATTGCAATTTTCATTTGGCGAATTTACAAATTTAGCGTTAAACAAAATCCATTAAAGTCGCTAGTTGAAGTAGGATAAACATGAAATGAAATATCATCCGAAATATCATAATCAAAAAGGTGTGCATCCACAGAAGCATCCACAATATTTAAGATATAAGTTCCCACAAAACACAAAATTGATATTTCCCTGTTTCTTCTGTAGAAATCTTTCAAAATAAGCAAATCACCGTTACTGTACTCTCCAACATAATCATCCATTGTATTGGGGTTGTTGTCCATTCTGATAATATAAGCATCCTTGTACTGCTTGTACTTAATATTATTGTTATTTATATAATATACAGAGGTGAGTAGTCCTGCATAAATAATGGGTACTTTCCAGTATTTCTTATTGTAAACTTGCCCAAGTCCAGGCAATGCAGCTGAGAGCATTGCTGCTTTTTTTGGTGATTGAATAGGTTGAGATAAATCCTGCGCTTTTACTACCGAAAGGAAAAAAAAGCAAAAAAGAATTAGAAATATTTGGTTGGAAAATTTCAAGAATTGACTTTAATAAGGGAGAGGATTCTTTCAAAATCTTCATCAGAGGAAAAAGGAATTATTAGTTTTCCATTTCCTTTTTTGTTTGTTTTTAGCTGAACTTCTTTATCTAAATAATTGGACAATTCATGCATCTTTCTTTGCTTATCAAAAGGCAAGGGATTCACTATTTTTACTTTTTTATCCCTTGAAGTTCTTTTATAATCTATTTCAGCAAAGTCTCTTACCATTTGTTCAAGTTCACGCACGGAAATACCATTGGCCACCGCATCATGGTATAAGTTGATTTGTTTTTGCTTATCCCTTACATTTATTAAAGCCCTAGCGTGTCCCATACTTATTTTTTGCATTTGCAATCCTGATTGGATTTCTTCCGGTAATTTCAGTAATCTTAAAAAATTGGCAATCGTGCTTCTCTTTTTCCCAACCCTCTCACTACAGGCTTCTTGTGTTAAGTTGCACTCCTGAATTAGTCTTTTGAAACTAAGGGCAAACTCAATAGGATTAAGGTTTTCTCTTTGGATATTTTCAACCAAAGCCATTTCCAGCATTTGCTGATCGTTTGCAATGCGGATGTATGCCGGAATTTTAGTAAGTCCTGCAATTTCAGAAGCTCTTAATCTTCTTTCTCCTGAAATAAGCTGGTATTTATCAAAACTTAATTTGCGAACCGTTATTGGCTGTATTATGCCTAGCTCTTTTATGGAAACTGCTAATTCTTGCAAGGTCTCTTCATCAAACTTATTTCTGGGTTGAAAAGGGTTTGTTTCTATCCTGGAGATACTAATTTCAGGAGTTTCAATATTTGGAAGTATTGCATCCAAACCTCTTCCTAAACCATTTTGTTTTTTATTCATTGCTGTCAATCAATTCTTTTGGCTGAGATTTTCTTTTTTCCTCTTTTTGCAGAAGTTCGCTTGCCAAATTAAGATAATTTATTGCTCCTTTACTCGTTGCGTCATGTATGATTATTGTTTCTCCATAAGAAGGGGATTCCCCAAGGCGAACATTTCGGTGAATAATGGTTTTGAAAACCATATCCTGGAAATGTTTTTTTACCTCTTCTACCACTTGATTAGAAAGTCGCAAACGCGTATCATACATAGTAAGAAGTAAGCCCTCAATTACCAAGTTTTCGTTCAGTCTTTGTTGCACAATTTTGATGGTGTTTAATAATTTTCCTAATCCCTCCAAAGCAAAATATTCGCATTGTATAGGGATAATTACAGAATCGCATGCTGTTAGGGAATTTAGCGTAATTAAACCAAGTGATGGGGCGCAATCAATAATAACAAAGTCGTAATTATCACTTACTTCACTGAGCATTTGCTTCATCATATTTTCTCGGCTTGGCAAGTTTACCAATTCCAATTCAGCCCCTACCAAATCGATATGGGCTGGCAAAAGAAAAAGATTAGGAGTTTTGGTTTTTAAGATGATGTCTTTTGCCTTTACTTTTCCCAATAAACATTCATAAATTCCATCTTTTATATTTTTGGGGTCATGCCCAACACCAGAGGTGGCATTGGCTTGTGGATCCGCATCTACTAAAAGTACTTTTTGCTCTAATACTCCTAGCCCTGCCGCCAAATTCATTGCGGTTGTGGTTTTACCTACTCCTCCTTTTTGGTTTGCTATTGCTATTATTTTTGCCATTTGTGATATTAGGATTTAAGAATTAAGAATACGAATATAAACTTTGATAAAAATACAATCAAATACATATAAAAGGCATTTATGCAAAAGAGAATTATTAACAAAAAATAGAAAAGTTATTAAATAAAAACAACCCATAAATGGGCTGCTTTTTTGTTGCGTAAGTCTGTTTTTGAGGTTTTAATCTACTTACTCAACCTTAATCTTCTTTCTCTTTATTTTCAGGAGTATCTTCTTCTTTTTCTTTTACATCCTCATTTCCTAAATCATCAAAACTTACTTCTGTAAAATCAGTAGTTGGATCTTCTGTTTTTTCTTCTTTCTTTTCTTCTTTTAGAACTTCTACTGTCTTTTCTTCTTCTTTGTTTTCAGTTCTATTTAATGAAATAATATCCTCTCCTTTTTCTTTTATAATGTAATCTGTAAATTCACTTAAAGCATCCTTGAAATTACCAAAATCTTCTTTGTAAAGGTAAATTTTATGTTTTTTATAAAAAGGAGTTCCATCCTCATTAAAGTCCCTTTTACTTTCGGTCATTGTTAAATAATAATCTCCCGCTCGTGTGGATCGCACATCAAAGAAATAAGTCCTTCTGCCAGCTCTCACTGCCTTGGAAAATATTTCTTCTATCTCTCTTTTTTCTCCCATTTTTTTCTCTTTTTGGTTTGTAAATAGCCCACAAAGCTATGAAATTATTTTTAAAAGCAAATTAGCTCTCTTTTTTGTTTTGTTTTGTAAAGATGTCGTAATAGAATCCTTTGCTGTTTATTAAGCTTTGGTGGTCTCCTTTCTCTGTTAGTTTTCCATCTTCTAATACAAGGATTAAGTCTGCATTTTGTATGGCTGAAATTCTATGACTAATAATGATAGTTGTTCTTTTGCTTGTTTCGTTTTTAAGGTTCGCTAATATTTTTTGTTCTTTATTAGAATCTACTGCCGAAAGACAATCATCAAAAATAAAGATAGATGGTGATTTGTAAATTGCCCTTGCAATAGCGATTCTCTGTCTTTGTCCGCCAGAGAGTTGCACGCCTCTTTCACCAACAATTGTTTTGTATTTTTCAGGAAACCGTTTTATATCAGAAGTTATTTCAGCAGTTGCCGCTACTTTCTTTATCTTTTGCTGACTAATTTCATCACTACCAAAAGAAATGTTTTCTTCAATAGTACCAGAAAAAAGATAACCATCTTGTGGCACATAGCCAATTGCTTTTCGGAGTGAATATAGATTAAGATTTTTTAATTTCTTCCCTCCTAAATAAATAGCCCCATTTTCAGCATCATAAATTCTGCAAATAAGATTTGCGATAGTCGATTTTCCACAGCCAGTTTTACCAAATATTGCCAAGGTAGAACCTTCTTTAATTTTAAAACTAATATTTTTTAAAGCAGCAATTCCTGTATCTGGATAGGTGAATGACACATCCTTAAATTCGATATCACCTTTTATTGGTGTTTGCGCATTGGTATAATTTACAATTTCCGATTTAGTATTGAGGAATTCATTAATCCTTTCTTGGGATGCTGCCGCTCTTTGAATAAGAGAAGTAACCCAACCCACTGAGGCTACTGGCCAGGATAGCATGTTTACATAGATAATGAATTCAGCAATATTTCCTGTTGTTATATTTCCCATTATCGCCTGTTTGCCTCCAAAATAAACAGTTAGTATTGTGCTAAGTCCAATCATAAAAATAATAAGCGGGAAAAACAGGGCTTCCACTTTTACTAATTTCAGGTTTTTGCCAGTATAATCTTTACAAAGCATATCAAATTTATGGGCTGAATTTTCTTCATTTCTGAACGATTTTAAAATATTAATTCCTGAAAAAGTTTCTTGTGAAAAAGTAGTAAGTACCGATAATTGCTTTTGCACTTGTTCACTTCTTCTATTCATAATATTACTTACATAATATACTGAAATCGCCAAAAGCGGAAGAGGAAGTAAAACATAAACAGAAAGCGCTGGGCTTATTCGGAACATAGTGGTAATTACCAAACAAAAAAGCGTAACAATATTGATGGCATACATTAGTGCTGGCCCCAAATACATCCTTACTCTACTTACATCTTCCGTAATTCTATTCATCATATCACCAGTGTTATTTTGCTTATAAAATGCAATACTCAAATGCTGGTAGTGCTGATATATTTCGTTTTTTAAATCAAATTCTATTTTTCGCGACATTACGATTATGGTTTGCCGCATAAAGAACATAAACACCCCTTTTAACAAAGCAAAAAGAAGAATTAACCCTCCGAAATAAATCAGTATTGATGAATACTCTCCTGCATTTGAAGGGTTTTGACTCATTATTAATTTTACTTGATCGAATGCTTTTCGGACAAACTCAGCAGGGTAGAGTGCAAAAACATTGGAGATGAAAATAAATATAAAACCTAGTGAAAACCGATAACGGTATTTCCAAAGATACTTATTAAGATAGGCTAAATGCTTCAATGTTTTAGTTGTTTTTATTTTGTAACACAGAAAAGAATCAGTAATTTTGCAAGCCGTTTTTTCTGCTGCCCAAAAGTAGAAATTATCTGTAAAACAAAAGGGAAATAGAATTAATAAAAACCATAAAAAAATGATTGAACTAAATGGATTGAATGTAAGTGAGAGGCAAAGAAGCATTATTATGGATAAAATGGACAAAATGGGGCACGAACAAGTCGTATTTTGTAGAGATGAAAAAACAGGACTAAAAGCCATAATAGCAATACACGATACTACAATGGGCCCATCACTTGGAGGAGCGAGAATGTGGGATTACAAAAATGAATTG
>DUAL01000190.1:9342-19386 GCA_012960835.1 Flavobacteriales bacterium
GGAAGCAGTTGAAGATGTATTGCGACTATCAAGAGGAATGACTTATAAAGCCGCTATTTCAGGATTGGAATTAGGAGGAGGAAAAGCAGTTATTTTTGGCGATTCAGCTACTCAAAAATCGGAAGCTTTATTGCGTAGGTTTGGGCAATTTGTGGAAAGCTTGGGCGGTAAATATATTACAGCAGAGGATGTCGGTATGGGACCAAAAGATATGGAATATATCAAAATGGAAACTAATCATGTTACGGGAACAGTGGAGGAATTAGGTGGAAGTGGTGACCCTTCACCCGTTACAGCCTTTGGTGTTTATATGGGAATGAAGGCGGCAGCAATGTATCGTTGGGGAAGCGATAGTCTAAAAGGGAGAAGGATATTGGTACAAGGTATTGGGCATGTTGGAGCGCATTTGGTTAAGCATTTGTCAGAAGAAAAAGCGAACATTTTTATTAATGACATAAACAAAGAGAGATTAAATTTTGTATCTGAAAAATATGACACAAAAGTAGTTGAAGCAGAGGCTATTTTTGATTTGAATATGGATATTTATTCTCCATGTGCATTAGGAGCGACACTAAATACAGAAAATATTAATAAATTGAAATGTGAAATAATAGCAGGTGCTGCAAATAATCAATTGGCTGATGAGAATATTCATGCCAGCCAGCTGAAAGAAAGAGGGATTATTTATGCTCCTGATTTTTTGATTAATGCTGGCGGTCTTATCAATGTTTATTCTGAGATAAAAGGATTTTCCAGAGAGAAATCCTTAGAGGAAACCAAGAATATTTATAACACTACTTTGGAAATACTCAACAAAGCTGAACAGGATGATACAACCACAAATGAGGCAGCAATTAGTATTGCTGAACAAAGGTTAGAAGCATATAGTAAAAGATAAAATTTAAGTTCTTAAAAATGATAAACAGAAGGCATATTCGGTTGAAGGTCATGCAGTCTTTATATGCGTATTTTACTTCAAAAGACCAAGATTTAGCTAAGGCACAAAAACAGATGCTAAGGCAAGCCGATAGTATTGCCCATCTTTATTTTCTTTTATTATCCCTACCCCTTGCTTTGGCTCAATTCTCAAAAGAGTTTCTGAATAAACAAAAGAACAAGTACTTTCCTACGGATGCAGATAAAAATGCGAATGAAAAGTTTGCTGACAATCATCTTATAAAATTGATTGCAGAAGATGAGGTTTTATTAAGTCAGATTAATAAAGTTTCTGGACTTTGGCTTAATAACTACCATGATTTAATTCGAAAATTATTTGTAAAGATTTGGAAATCTGATTTGTATAAAGCGTATACTATTTCAAGCCAATCTTCTTTCAAAGAAGATAAAGAATTTTTACTTTCTGTTTTTGATAATTTCATCATTGAGGATGAACTTTTGCATCATATTTTAGAGGAAGAAAGTATTTTTTGGATGGATGATTTGCCCTTTGTGGCCAATATTGTTTATAGTCAGATAAAGGCAACTGAAATAGGAGAGAGTCATATTATTGCAACTGCTGTATTTAAAAACAAGGATGATAAAACTTTTGCGGAGAAACTTTTTAGCAAAACGATAATCAATCATAAAGAATTTGAAAATATTATTTCTAAAAGGGCGAAAAACTGGGATTTGGATAGGATTGCATCAATGGATCAAATTCTTATTATGATGGCTTTGTGCGAACTAATTTATTTTGATGAGATCCCTGTAAAAGTTACACTAAATGAATATATTGAAGTTGCAAAATATTATAGCACTAGCAATAGTAAAAGCTTCATAAACGGCATATTAGATAAAGTAATAAGTGAGTATAAAAAATCAGGAAAAATTAAAAAAGTAGGGAGAGGCCTTTTAGAATAATTTATAAATTTGTAAAAATAAAAAATGAAAATAATTAAGATAATATTATGCCTATTGATGACAGCAAACTTTGCTTGTAATGATTTGGCAAAAAAAGCTGACACTGGGAAAAAAGAACGAATTTCAGCCAATTTAGTAAATAACCCAATTACAGCACAAGAGGTTAAACAAGAAGGACCACTTCCAGAATTGTCCTTTGAAAAATTAAGTCATAATTTTGGAGAAATTATTCAAGGAGAATCCGTTTCACATCAATTTGTTTTTACCAATACTGGTCAGGGCGATTTAATAATTAGTAATGCAAAGGGGAGTTGTGGCTGCACTGTTCCTAAGTGGCCAAGAAAGCCGATTGCTCCTGGTGAAGAGGCAGAGATAAAAGTAACTTTTAATAGTAATGGGCGTGAGGGAAAACAGAAAAAAACGGTAACTTTGGTTACAAATGCCATACCAAATACAATAGTATTAACCATAAGCGGGCTAGTGGTTGTGTCCGAAAAACAAATAAACTAATGAATATGATTTTATTACAAGCAGGAACAGGAAGCACATCACTTATCTTTTTTATGCTCATTTTTGCGGTGATGTATTTTTTTATGATTCGTCCACAAATCAAGAAACAGAAAAAAGAAACTGCTTTTCGTGAAGCATTAAAGGTAGGCGATAAAGTAGTAACTATTGGCGGTATTCATGGGAAAATTTCTGAAATTGGTAAAGCTACAATAGTACTTGATGTACATGATTCAGGCAAATTAAAAGTAGAAAAATCTGCTATTTCAATGCTGGCACAAACTGAAATACAAAGCTAAGATGTATAAAAAATTGCAAGTGTTATTTGGGCGAATAACAACATTCTTGCATTTGAATAAAAAGATAAGTAAGTATTTTATTTTTTTATTGGTTTCTCTGGCTTTTTGGTTTCTAACGGTAATGAGTAAGGAGTATGAAGCCTCTATTTTTATTCCTATTAATTATACTGATTTTCCAGAAAGCAAACAGCTTGTAAATCAACCAGAAAAACAACTGGAGTTAAAAGTAAAATCCCACGGATTTTATTTATTAAATCAAAGACTTTTAAAAACAAAACCCCTTGTTATTTCGATAAATTCATTGACGGAAACAAAAACAAAAAATTATAGCCAAAAGCAGTGGGTTGTAAAACGACATTATAAAAAATTATACAAATTGCTTTCTTCCGATATTAAAATTTTAAGCACCACTCCTGATACTTTATTTGTTCGCTTTCAGCAAAAAAAGAGTAAAAAAGTAGCTGTTGTTTTTAGCGGTAATCTCTACTTTAGTTCTCAATACCGATTAAAAGATAAGATTCAACTTGCCCCCGATAGTGTTTTCGTTTTCGGAACAAATGAGAGTCTTTCAGAAATTAATTTTATTGAAACGGATGCTGCTGTTTTTGACAAAGTAGAAAAAGGCATAAAACAAGACATTGATTTATCTGATATTAATGGAATTTCTTTTTCTGAAAAAAAAGTACAAATTTCTTTTGAAGTAGAAAAATTTACAGAAAAAATTATAGCTCTTACGCTAAATCCTATAAATGTACCTAAAGGATATAAAATAAAATTTTATCCACCAAAAGTAGAGGTTGTAACTACTGTTGCTTTTGCCGATTACGATAAGCTTGGACCTTCTTTTTTTGTAGCAGAAGTGGATGTAAATAATTTAGAAGAAAAAAATAAATTGGAAGTGTTGTTAAGAAAACAACCACCTTTTGCTAATGTGGTAAAAATTAAACCAAGCAGAGTGGAGTTTTTGTTGATTAAGAGGTAATTAGTTCTAACAACTATTCTTATCTTTACCACATGCATTTTTTAGATACACCAATAGAGTATTTGAAGGGGGTTGGCCCTTTGAGAGCTGAACTCTTAAAAAAGGAATTAAGCATTTTTATTTTTTCTGATTTACTGCATTATTATCCTTTTCGCTATACCGACAGAAGTGTTATTCATAAAGTATCAGAGCTAAGTGCAGATATGCCATATATTCAGCTAAAAGGAAAGATTATTCGCTTTGAGGAAAAGGGGCAAAAAAGAGCAAAACGATTGATCGCATATTTTCAGGATGGAACGGGAATTACGGAACTCATTTGGTTTAAAGGTATTCGTTGGATTAAAAAAGGTATAAAAAGGGATACAGAATATTTGGTTTTTGGCAAACCCTCCGCTTATCAAAATAAAATAAATATTGTACATCCTGAAATGGATATTTTTGAAAAACAACAATCTATTTCTTCCTCTTTGCAAGCAGTATATCATTCTACTGAATATTTAAGCAGTAAAGGGCTTAATAGTAGAGGAATACGAAAGTTGATTAAAATTTTACTTCCACAAATAAAAAACAAGATTGAGGAAACATTATCAGAAAATTTACTTAATAAATTAAAACTGCCAAAAAGAGAAGATGCACTAATAAATATTCATTCTCCAACAGATACAAATAAGCTAGAAAGAGCCCAAAAAAGATTAAAATTTGAGGAATTATTTTTCTTGCAATTTCACCTTTTGAAAATGAAGCTCACAAGGATAAAAAAACACAAGGGTTTTATTTTTGAAAAAGTAGATAACTATTTTAATAATTATTTCAAAAATCATCTGCAATTTGAATTAACAAATGCACAAAAAAAAGTGCTAAAAGAAATAAGAGTGGATGTAAAAAGAGGGGCTCAGATGAATCGGCTTTTGCAAGGAGATGTTGGTAGTGGAAAAACACTGGTGGCACTACTCAGCATGCTTATGGCAGTGGATAATAATTTTCAGACCTGTATGATGGCACCAACTGAAATATTAGCTCAGCAGCATTTTAAAAACATATCGCATGAGCTGAAAGAATTAGACTTGAAAGTAGCAATATTAACTGGCTCCACAAAAACAAAAGAACGCAAAGAATTGTACCAACAATTAGAAAGTGGTGAGATTGATATACTAATTGGAACACATGCGCTTTTGGAAGATAAGGTTGTTTTCAAAAATTTAGCTTTTGTAGTTATTGATGAGCAGCACCGCTTTGGGGTAGCACAAAGGGCAAAACTCTGGAAAAAGAACATAACTCCTCCACACATCTTGGTTATGACAGCAACTCCAATTCCAAGGACACTTTCAATGACTCTTTATGGCGATTTGGATGTATCTGTAATTGATGAATTGCCTCCTGGAAGGAAAGAGATAAAAACACTTTGGAGATCAGATAGTAGCCGATTGAGAGTGAATAAGTTTATGCACGAACA
This sequence comes from Flavobacteriales bacterium, assembly GCA_012960835.1. GTDB lineage: Bacteria > Bacteroidota > Bacteroidia > Flavobacteriales > BACL11 > DUAL01. The sequence goes on from DUAL01000190.1 coordinate 14,444, forward strand.
AATTGCTTTAGGCAGACAAATCTATATTGTTTTTCCGCTTATTCAAGAGAGTGAAAAACTAGATTACAAAGATTTGATGGATGGCTATAAAGCAATTTCAGCAGAGTTTCCAATACCAGATTTTCAAGTAAGTGTGGTGCATGGGCAAATGAAGTCGGAAGATAAAGAATACGAAATGAAACGATTTGTGGATGGCATTACCAATATCATGGTGGCAACTACCGTTATTGAGGTTGGCGTAGATGTTCCCAATGCAAGCGTAATGGTAATTGAAAGTGCCGAACGATTTGGTCTTTCACAACTGCATCAATTAAGAGGAAGGGTTGGTAGAGGTGGTAAGCAATCTTATTGTGTGCTTCTAAGCGGACATAAAATTAGTAATGAAGGCAGATTGCGACTGGAAACCATGGCTACTACCAATGATGGCTTTAAAATTTCGGAAGTGGATTTAAAATTAAGAGGTCCTGGCGATATGATGGGTACTAGGCAAAGCGGTATGCTCAATTTCAAAATTGCTGATTTAGTAAAAGATGGAAAAATATTGGAGTTTGCCAGAAATGAAGCAATCAATTTATTAAAAGAAGATGAAAGTTTGGAAAAAGCAGAGAACATTAATATTGCTCGAACTTACAGGCCTTATGCTAAGCAGAGGATGGGATGGAGTAGGATTTCTTAATTTGTATACAAGCTAATGAATTTGTCAATTGTTTCGTTCTTTTATTGGTTATTTGTTACATTAGTCTTTTCCACTTTTTTCAAATCCAGTAAATTCATGGCATTACTATTAAAGCCACTTATATTGGGCTGAGAAAAACGCAAAACTTGGTCGTAATAAAGTGGAACAATAGCAGCTTTCTCCATTATCATTTCATCCATTTTTCGGTAAAGTAAGTAGCGAATACTATCCCTTACTTCATGGACTGCTTCTTGGTAGAGTAAGTCGTATATTTCACTTTTAAAGTGGGTATAGTTTGGTCCATTAGGACAAAAGTTTTTAGAATAAAAAAGGGCTAAATAATTTTCTGCATCTGCATAATCAGCAATCCAACTTCCCCTAAAAAAAGATAATTTAGAAGTAGCAACCATTTGCCTGTGCGTGGATGGAGGATTTACTTCAATTTTAATATTTAATCCAATTTCAGATAAGGAGTTTTGGATGTATTCGCATAAATCCAAATAAGAAGAAGTAGTACTTAATGTAATTTCCGTACTTAAATCAAATTTACTTTCCTGAATTAACTGTTTTGCTTTTGCAGGATTATAATTATATCCTTTCAGTTTTTCTGAAAAAGAAGGTAATCCTTTTGGAACAAAACCCTGCACGGCAGGAGTTCCAATATTGTTGCGGAGGAATTTGAGCATTTTTTTTCTATCAAAACCATAATTAATGGCTTGTCTAATTTTAAGCGGTAAAGCATCTTCCATCAAAAAACCCAAATATTCGGTATTCAAATAGGGCTGGGATTGTAAAATTATTTTGCCTTTGTATTTTCCCCTCAAACTGCCATCTCTATTTAAAACTTCATCTTTGTATGAGCCGTCAATTCCAGATATAAAATCTAGATTTCCTTTGATAAACTCAAGAAAAGCAGCTTGTTTATCCTTTACAAATGTAATGGCAATGGCATCTAAAAATGGAAGTTGCTTCCCATCTTCTTTCTCAAAATAATTTGGGGTTTTTCTGAAAACTAATTTTACCCCATCCTTCCAGTATTGAAATTGAAACGGTCCTGTGCCAATTGGATTTTCTCTGAAATTGGTATTTTTCATAATTTCCTTAGGAACAACTGAGCAATATTGCATGCAAAGAAGCCCTAAAAAAGGGGGGAAAGGTTTTTGTAGATTTATCTCAAAAGTAGAATCGTTTAATGATTTATAGCTTTCTACATTGGAGAGAACCCATGCGCCAGGAGCTGCCAATTCTTTACTTTTTAATCTATCAAAACTAAATGTAAAATCGGATGCTACTACCCTTCTTTCCTTTTCAAAAATGGGGTGCGCATGAAAGAATACATTTTTTTGTAAAAAGAAAGTGTAATCCAAGCCGTCCTCTGAAATTTCCCAGCTTTTTGCAATAGAGGGCATCACTTCCAAATTATTATTTAGTTGAACTAAGCCACTGAAAAGCTGATTGCAAGCCCAAATTGTTGCTTGGTCCTTTGCAAAAGCAGGGTCAAGTGTTGCAATACCAGAGGCTTGATTATACCTAAAAATAGATAGATTCTCATCCTGTATATTTTTACCGCAGGACAAAAGAAAAAAGAAGAATAAAAAAAAACCAAATTTAAAATTCATAAGAAAAATTAATCTGGCTAAAATTAGAAAATAATTTTTTATCTCATCAAATTTACTTCATAATATATATAAGGAAGTTTAGTATTTAGTAAAATAGTATATTTCAAATTAGAGATTTTACCATTTCCTAAATCCCATAGCCAAGAATTCGGATTCCCTATTGACAAATCTTGAAACTCTACAATTAAAGAGCCGCAAGCTGAGGTAGAATCAATAGTTGAAAAATCAGCCGTAACCTGTGAGGATGCACTATATGTCATCAACATGGCTAAAAGGATTAGGAAATAGTAAACAATCTTACTTGTATTAAGATTGAAATTTATTTTAGATAAAAAGTGTAGTAAAACTATAGTCATAACTTTGTGGGTTTTAGTTGTTATTACCTAAAACGTACGATTGCAAACAAAGGTTACAAAAGCTAAAAATGATAAAGGATTTTCTACTTTTGCAAAATGTTAAAAAATAACTTGGTTGCCTTTTATACTCTTGGTTGTAAACTCAACTTTTCGGAAACTTCTACTATTGGCAGGCAGCTTTCTGATATTGGATATAGCAAAACTGATTTTGAAAATAAAGCCGATTTGTACGTAATCAATACCTGTTCGGTGACAGAAAATGCAAATAGAGAATGCAGAAGAATTATCAGAAAGGCAAAGAAAACCGCCCCAAATTCAAAGGTGGTAGTTACTGGCTGTTATGCGCAACTAAAACCAAAAGCGATTGCTGAAATAAGTGGGGTAGATATGGTATTAGGAGCAAATGATAAATTCAATTTACCCAAATTACTGAATACTATTAACGAAAAACAAACAGAAAAAATACATGGCTGTGAAATAGATAATTTAGATTATCATAGTTCTTATTCATTAAATGATAGAACCCGTTCTTTTTTGAAAATTCAGGATGGATGTGATTATCCGTGTACCTATTGCACCATACCACTTGCCAGAGGGAAAAGTAGATGTGACAGCATTGAAAATATTATCAAAAATGCGGAAAATATAGCAGTAAATGGGATTAAAGAAATTGTATTAACGGGAGTAAATATTGGGGAGTTTATAGATATTAATACAAAAAATAATTTTTATGATTTAATCAAAAAATTGGAAAAAGTTGAGGGGATTCAACGCTACAGAATTTCATCTATTGAACCCAACCTCATAACAAATGACATCATTGACTTTGTAAAAAAATCCAACAAATTTATGCCTCACTTTCATATTCCTATGCAATCGGGTTCGGATGCTATTCTGGGCAAGATGAAAAGAAGATACAACACCACAGTTTACGGAAATAAAGTTCAGGCTATTATAAAAGCCATCCCAAATGTTTGTATTGGAGCAGATGTAATTGTGGGTTTCCCTGGTGAGACTGAGCAGGAGTTTGAAAAAACGCTTCACTTTATAAAAGATTTGCCAATTTCCTATTTGCATGTTTTTTCTTATTCGGAAAGAGAAAATACAGAAGCAATTCATTTTGATGGTGTTGTAAGTAAGAAAAAAAGAAGTGAAAGAAGCAAGCAATTAAGAATCCTTTCTGAGAAATTACAAAGAAATTTTTATCAAAAATATTTACTTACTGAGCAAAATGCACTATTTGAAAGAGAAAATAAAGATGGATTTTTGTATGGATTTACTGAGAATTATATTAGAGTAAAAATTCCTTTTTCTGAAAAGCATGTGCAAAGAAAAATAAAAATAAAATTACTTTCCTTTGATAAAAATAGCAATATCCTTTCCGAAAAACTAACAACTAATAACTGACAACTAGCAACTAAATTATGTACCCAACCATCAGCCATCTTATTTATGATTTATTTGGGGTAAACATTCCCTTGCCCATACAAACATTTGGATTTTTTGTAGCTATTGCTTTTTTGGCGGCCAGCTGGCTGTTAACCTTAGAGTTAAAACGAAAAGAAAAAGAAGGACTGATTGAAAGTAGCAAAGTAAAAACCTTAATAGGAAAAGGACTATCTGTTTCAGATATTTTATCTGCTATTTTTTTTAGTTTCCTGATAGGATTTAAAGGAGTTGAGGCTATCTTTTATTATGGGGATTTGGTGGCGAATCCGCAAGGATTTATACTCTCAATTAGAGGGCATTTGTTGGGCGGAATAATTATTGTCGCCATTTCTTTGTATTGGAAATGGAAAGAAAATAAAAACACAAAGCTGGAAACTCCACAATGGGAAGAAAAAGAAATTCACCCCTATGAACTAGTTGCAAACATGACCATGATAGCAGCCATTTCCGGAATAATTGGCGCTAAAGTTTTTCATAATTTAGAAAATATAGGAGAATTTTTGGCTGACCCAATAGGGCAACTCATGGCTTTTAGCGGACTTACCTTTTATGGAGGATTGATTGCTGGGGCAATTGCTGTAATTTGGTATGGGAAAAAGTATAAAATAAAACCTTTACTTCTTTCAGATGCGGCCGCCCCTGGGCTTATGATTGCTTATGGTATTGGACGGATTGGTTGCCAACTTTCTGGAGATGGCGATTGGGGAGTTAATAATTTAGCTGCCAAACCTGATTGGATGAGTTTCTTGCCAGATTGGATGTGGAGTTATAATTTTCCGCACAATGTAATTCACTCTGGAATCCCTATGGAGGATTGTGGCGCCAAATTTTGGGAACCATATT
>DUAL01000191.1 GCA_012960835.1 Flavobacteriales bacterium
TTTTAAGCGTTAAGCAAAAATGAAGATTGAATGTTTTGTTTATGAAGTTGTTAATTTATTAATCAACCAACAATGTTAAGCGTCATAATCAATGGGGCGGCACCCTTGTTAACTGCTCAGATTGAAGATGAGCATCAAAAAACGACTTATATTTCGATCCTGTTTGCAAAAAAATCATTATATTAAATTTAGCTCTAGTAATTCCTGTATAAACTATTTCATCTTGATCGTTAGCATTGAGTATCAAGAAAACTGTTGGCGATTCAAAACCTTTAAAACTATGCGTGGTTGCTAACTTAATAACTCCATTATTGTGATTAAAACCTACTTTTTTACTTCTTCTCATATTTTTTAGATCAACATACAGTGTTTCTGAAAATTCTTTTGATTCGAATGTTGTGATTGTTTTTTCATTACTTTCATTTCTAATAATATAGTCAACTTCTTTAATTGTATTAATATGTGAACAGATTATTGCCACATCATTAGGATGTATATTTTGTTCTTTTATATTCTTGAAAATAGTGCTTACTATTTTGGGTATATCATTGTCTGAATATATTGCCAACTTATTTATACCTAGACCTGGCATTTGTTGTTGAACAATATTTTCCTTGTATTTATCAATATCATACTTCTTGCTTAGGAAAGTTTGCTGAAACTCTTTAGCTAGACTTAAGATATGTGAGTCTTTTTTATGCCTAATTGATTTATTTAAACGCTTCCAAGTTCCAAATCCATTTGGTGTTCTTGTAGTCTTATTTTGATCCAATTTACGTTCATATATATTCTGCTTTTCATCACCGAATAAAATCATTTCCCCATCTTCTTCCAAAAAAGATTCGCGAATAATCTTTATCCATTCGCGCTTGTAGTCTTGTACTTCATCAATTAAAATTGTTTTATATTTTTCTATATCTTCTTTTACCGATTTGAATATATCAGTATTTGAAAATGCCTGGCCAATTTGGCTTTCAGACAAAGATTCGCCCGAGGGATTTATATTAATATTATGCTGATTTAAAGTCTGTAGAATAATCTGGTGATAGTTATTAATATAAAAATACCCCCAATCAAATCCTTCTCTAACATCACTGATACGATCATGAATATATGATTTTAAAGTAAGGTTGTAAGTAAGTATTAATACACTACCACCATGACGTTTATGTGCATTAACAGCCCTCTTTGCAAGAACAACTGTCTTTCCAGAGCCAGCTACACCTTTAATTTTTGCATGCTCATCTTTACTCTCAGAAAATTGTTGTTGTTTTTTTTCATAAACAATTTCTATTCCATCTGTTAATTCATGATATGGAGGCTGTAGGAGGCGCTTAAACTCATCATAAATTGATGTATCAAAAATTGTATTGCCCATTCGAAAATAATCCAGATTGGTTATTTTTTTTAAATTTTCATGAGTAATACTAAGCATATTTATATCTCTAGTAAATTGTCGTTTCTTTCGATCAAGATACTCATCTGTTTTTTGATAACTTTCATAAGCAATAGATTGGTCTTTAAGTTTACAAATTACTTCTTCTCTCGCCTCTTCAATTTTTCGTAGTGGCTCTATAAATAATTCACCAACACTTTTTTTTGTTTGGTTATGAAAATAAACAAATGGGGTTATTATTTTGTAAAGATTAGGGTTGTGCAATTTCTTCTCAAGCAGCCCATTTATATGCAAACTAAATAAATTAGATTTATAGCTAAACACTTGCTGAAAGGGAGATTTAATATATTGCTTTCTTTCTTTCAAATACCAATTATTTTCATTCGATACAATATACCTGCCAAGATTCCAGTCTTTTACTTCGATAATAACAACGCCGCACCCTTTCTTCATAATAACAATATCAGGCCTATCACCATTTAAAAATGGCTGAAAATACACTTCAAAATTATCATCAAGAGTCTCTATGAGGTGATTCAGTAAAAACCACTCACCTTCAGTAGGCTCAGTCTTGAGTCGCTTAATGTTTTCAACTGTTGGAAATATTTGAGCCATAATTACTCATTCCTTATAAGAATATCACAAGTAGCCCCATGCCTTCTTTTTGGTGGATCTATACAATAATTAGCATAATATGCTACATATGTAGTTACCATCTCACTTCCATCTTCAAGCCATTTAGTACATACGCCATCTCTCATAGATTTGTGTTTAGTGTAGCCAGGAAAAAGTTCAAAAATATACTTATAATTTAGTTCTAGTTTTTTTGTACCATTTTTCTTGTATATCGTCACCATTCCATCTTTTAGGCTAAGTATTTTTTTAGGCGTTTCATAGCCCATATCATGATCTTTATCTTCTACAGCTTTGTATATTTTTTCAACTTTCTTTTGACCGTTCTTATAATATCCAATGTACAAGCCATCTATTACATTGTTAGAATAAAAGCATTGTGATTTTTTCTGGCCAGTTTCATACCAATAACTCCACAAACCATCTCTTACTGATGATTGCCATGCAGCAAAGCTATAAACATCATACTCTCTATTCTTATCAAAAATCTGACCTGGTATAAACTCCCCTTCTGCTTCTTTCTGGCCATTTTCATAAAACCATGTACATAGACCTGCTAAATTTCCATCATCAATCCAATTGCCTGTTATTGATTTAACACCCCCACTTTCAAAGTATTTTGTTATCTTGTATTCATCACATTTACGAAGGTTAATAAATTCACTTTCACTTTCTTTTTGACCATTCTGATACCATGTAATCCAAATTCCAAATTTCACCCCTTCAAGAAAAACTCCTTCTTCCTGTTTCTGCCCATTCTCATGCCACGAAATATATGCACCTTCTCTATCACCATTAACTGTAGTATCTTCATATTCCTTTTGTCCATTTTTATACCAATTGGAAGATATCTCTTTACCGTCATCCAAAATTTCCCATTCATAACTTTTATTGCCATTTTCATGCCAAATAGTTTGAATGCCAAACTTCTCACCATCTCTATAATTATTTTCACGCTTTTTATTTACATTTTTGTAATATTCAGTCCATAAGCCATGTTTTTTATTATCAACCTTGTAGCCTTCGGAGCTCTTATTGCCATTGTCATAATTTTCCTCAAAATATTCATCTAATAATGAAACAAATGGGTTACTGTCAACGCTCAGTCTTCTAATTGTGTGTGCTAAATTGCATGAAAAATCATCAAACTTCTCTAGAAGTTTTATGGCTTCAGAAAAAAA
>DUAL01000192.1 GCA_012960835.1 Flavobacteriales bacterium
GGCTTCTACCACAGCTTTACACATAGCACATTGGGCATCTGCATTTTGAGAAGCCAAAAGAAAAAATAATATGCTATTGAAAAATCTACTGATTTTCATTCTGATTTTCTTTTTGTTTGTATTCAGCCATCAAAACTCTAATGTCTTTTATTAAAGTTTTTATATCGGCATCATTTCTGCTATTATAATTTCCATAAGGATTTCCATTTATGTCAATACCTGAACGCACCTTTCCTTCTTTGTCTATTAAAATAAATTTCTCAGAATGAAAAAATCCACCTGGAATGTTTTCATCTTCTTTACCTGCGCTTACTAAATAAGATGCCGCAATTGTATATATTTCTTGCTTTTCGCCTGTTACAAAATTCCAATTAGTCAAATCGGCTTGCATGGAGATGGCATATTCTAAAAGTTTTTCTGGACTGTCATTGTCAGGGTCAACCGTATGCGATAAAAACTTAATATTAGGATAAACGCTCAATTTTTCTTGCACATATTTCATCTTATTTATCATATTTGGACAAATTTTTGGGCAAGAAGTGAAAAAGAAATTCGCTACATAAATATTTCCCTCATAATTGGCATTAGAAATGGTATCGCTATACTGATTAACAAAAGAGAATGCTGGAATAACATACCCTTCAACTCCTATTGTTGCCAATGGCATAAAATGATTTTCTACCTTTGTAACATAAAAGTAGATAATTCCTGGGAGAGCTAATATTGCAAGCAAACCTATCCATTTTTTAAAGGTTGTAAAAGCCATATTACATCATAAAATAAGCATACCCTCCCTCTGAAAGTAAGATAAAAAGCAGGTAAGGAATAAGTATAAAAGCAGGAATTAATATTGTCCATTTAAAAGTAGTTCGCTCAAATCCTAAATGCATAAATACCAATACAATATAGCCCGCTTTTACAAGCGTAAGAACTATAAAAATATGATTAAGTAGAGAGGTTCCTAAAAATCGATTCTCTACTAATATTTCTGGTTGATTTATCCCTAATAAAACCTCAACTGATGTAACTACAAGCAGAATCCAGAATACCTTCCAAATCCACCAATTTCCTTTTTTTTCGTTTTCCATATTGTATTATTTATTAAACCAGATAAAAGAATGTGAATACAAAAACCCAAACTAAATCGACAAAATGCCAATAAAGTCCTACTTTTTCAACCATTTCATAATGTCCTCTTTTCTCATAAGTTCCTTTAATTACATTGATAAGGATAATGCTAAGAATGATAACTCCACTAAAAACATGGAAGCCGTGAAATCCTGTAATAAAGAAGAAATAATCAGCAAATAAAGGATGCCCATATTCATTCATTACCAAATTTGCTCCATGCATCATAGAGCCATCCGCTAACATTCTACCATGTTCTGTTCCGTGAATAAAATGTCCCCACTCCCAGGCCTGAGATCCTAAAAACATAGCTCCTCCAACAATGGTTAGTGAAAGCCAAAGTATAACCTTTTTCTTTTCCATTTTATGACCATAATTAACCGCTAATACCATGGTTACAGAACTCATAATAAGGATAAAAGTCATCAGAGCTACAAAAAGCAAAGGATGGTCGCCATGAATAAAAGGGAAATGGGTGAATACTACTTCCGCTTGCGGCCATACATCCTGGTATTTAAATCTACTAAAACCATAAGCTGCCAAAAAGCCAGAAAAAGTAAGTGCATCTGTAACCAAGAAAAACCACATCATCATTTTCCCGTAACTTACACTATAAGGACGAGATCCCCCTTCCCAAGCATTTGTTTTTGAAATTGTTTGTTCCATATTTGATTTTAATTAGCGCGCAAAATTAATGTTTTTATGTATTTCTAACCATGATTTTGATACTTTTTAGCATAATTATATATACATAATAAAAAAAAATAAGTATAACCATAGGCCGGCTAAATAATGCCAATAGATAGCGGCAAGCTCAATCCCTAAATAATTTTCAGAGGTATACCTTCCTTTCCGTGCATTTAGAGAGGTGATAAAAAGAGCAATTAAACCTCCAACTAAATGTGCCAAATGGGATAAAGTGATTACATATAAAAATGAACTAGACACATTGCTTGCCAGCCCGGTTAAGTACACTCCTTGTTCTACAAGTGCTTCCCAGCCCTTAAATTGAGAAATGGCAAAAAAACAGCCAAAAAGGAAAGCTCCAAATAGCCAAGTTGTAGCATTTTTGTTTTGCTTTATATTTCTGTTAGCAACAATTAGGAAGATACTACTAATAACAATTATGATTGTACTTGCTAAAAACCAATCTGGTAATTGAAACTCTAACCAATTTCCTTCTGCTTTTCGAACAATATATGCAGAGGTTAATCCTGCGAAAAACATAGTTATTCCAGCTATCCCTACCCATAAAAGTAGTTTTGCGCTTTTATTTTTTGGCATAATTTTATTTTAATTAAGGCGGTGCAATTTTACTGCTTTTTACAAAATTAACTACCTAAAAATCGTAATAATGATTGAATAAATCTGTTTTCAGCCCAATGGAGTAAAACATAGTATTTACCTCATCTGATTCACTCACTAAATCTCTTTTTACAATACTAAAATCAATCTTAAAATTAATAGAAGGATTTATTAAATAGCCAATATTAAGCTGCAAATAATTTATTTTAGTAAGGTTTCCTTGATACATGGCTATACCAAAATCGGATGGGCGACCAGCATGTATAAAACCAGATGGTTCTTCAAATTCACCAGTGGACATATAGATATCCTTTCCGTAAGAAGTTGGGTCACCTTTTATTTTATCGCCATATTTAGCCATCATAATTTGTGCTCTTGCCACCCATCTGTCTTTTCTATAATTTATTATGAAAAGTTTTTCTGAAAAATTAGCGCCAAGCGGATGGGCTAGTGGCTGGTTGTAATGTGCATAATTCTGCCTAGGATCGTGATGGGCATAAGTATAAGGGCGAACTAAATTGTATTCTGCTTGTAGAGTTAGATTCTCCAAACCAATCGCATCATACATTTTTGCCCCCAATTGATATCCGTATTTTGAACCATACCAATCATTCCCTGACTTCATTTCGTTTAAGCTAAATTCGTCTAAAACCAATTGGCCATAAAAATAAGATTTCAGAGGTAGTTTGTATTTTGCATTTATGCCGACAAGAGCATTATCTGGTGAGTTTATGGAATATTCCAAAGGGCGGAAAAGTGCAATAGGATTAAGATAATTTACATCAAAACCTTTTGCCCCAGGTGCGTAATTTACCCTCCAAATCACAGATTCGAAAATGCCAATAGTTAATTTTGAATTTACATTTGTGCTTAGATAATGAGAGGATATATATTTTTTGGCATAGCCCATTTGGTCATAATTATCAATGCCATTGTTTTCAAAATAATTTATATCCTGCATCTCAGCATAAAGATTGGTGTATTGCAACTTCCAAAAAGAAGTTTGTATGCGTAAAAACGGATAATTAAAGGCATTATCTGAAAGTAAAAGCGAGCGATATCCATCTCCAATAAAATGTTTTCCATGCCCAAATTGAACCACAAAATGTTTGGATGGTTTTATTCCGACATAGCCGGAAGCCATGGCATAATCAAATCCTGTTTCTTTAAACTCTCTTGCGTAGCCCTGCCCAGGGATTACTTTAGTATGTTTGATGTTCGCATCCAAATAATTTGGAAAAATGGCCTGATTTTCAGTAAATGAAGAGTAGAAAGAAACAGTCTTCCCTATGTCTCCTTCAATAACAAAACCTCTTGTATTGGTAAAAGTATTGGCTTCACTTTCCATCTCTTTGCCTTTTGAAAAATGAATTATAGGAGAAGCCGTAACTTTATAATCCTCCCCTTTAATGATAATAAGATGCTCTGAAAACAATTTTCTTTTATGCCATTTTGTCCACTTATTAGAAAATTCTAAAAGGTGTAAAGAGTCAGTATTTACCTCCCTATTTACAGTTGATTTTATTAGAGGTCTAAATGAAGAATGAATTTCGCTAGCGTTAATTTCTTGCTCATAAATTAAATTTACATCATGGCTTAATGTTAAGTTAGTATGTTGTGCATTGATTTGAATAAATACAAATACAAATACAAAAAACAAACATCTTCTAATCATCATTCTTTTTTCTCATCAAAAAGGGAATGTATAAAAGTGTAAGATTAATTGCTGCAAAAATAGCAATAGCAAAATTTACATTCATATTTAACAAAAAGTAAGCAACAACAATTAAAAGTATATTCATTATGCAAATAATCAAAGTTGTTTTTTGATGCCCAAAACCCAAATCTAATAAGCCGTGATGAATGTGATTCATATCTGGAGAAAGAGGGTTTCTCCCTCTAATTACTCGCACTACAAAAACCCTAAATGAATCAAATAAAAGAACAGCCAATATTGCTATTGCAACCAAAGGACCTTTATACGGCAAGTGAATGGCGTCATTTACGATGCCAGAATTAATAGAATTTATGGATAAAATGGATAAAATCAACCCCACAACTAATGAGCCAGTATCTCCCATAAAAATTTTGGCTGGAGAATTGTTGTACATTAAAAATCCTAGAAGAGCCCCCATAAGTGTAAATGCAAGCAATGCCATACTTATCTGATCAGAAAAAAATGCTAAAAGCCCAAATGACAAAGATGCAACAATCCCTAATGATCCTGCTAATCCGTCCACTCCATCAATTAAATTAAACCCATTGGTAATTACAATTACCACAAAAACAGTAAATAATGTTGCGATAATTTCCGATAGCTCATAAATCCCCAATACCCCATGCATATTGTCTATTTGCAAATCATGGAGGTATATTATTATCAGAATGGCAAGAATTTGTCCAAACAATTTTTTAGTTGGGGAAAGGGAAAGTAGATCGTCAAGAACCCCAATAAAGAAAACAACAAACATACTTACAATAATAAATCGGATTTGTTCTATTTCTGCCCAAAAAAGCAAAGAAAAGATAATGCCAGCAAAAATGGCTATGCCTCCAAAAATAGGCACTTTCCCGATATGAGAAGAGCGCGCACCAGCACTATCGTACAAACGAAATTTTTGTGCAAAAAATATGATTTTAGGAATAGCCAAAAAGGTAATTACAAATGCAGTTACAAATGAAAGTAGAATATCTATGGGGATGCCAAACATCTTATCTTTTTGAATTATTTTTTAATCCTTCTATATCAGATTCAACCATTATTTTACAAAGCTCTTCCACAGTGGTTTTTGGTTTCCATCCTAAGAGTTTTTCTGCTTTTGCAGGGCTTCCTATTAAAGCATCTACTTCTGCCAATCTGAAATATTTTTCACTTACTTTTACAATTTCTTTTCCTGTTTTTTTATCAATTCCTTTTTCTTTAACTCCTGCACCTTCCCATATTATTTCTGTTCCTATTACCTCAAATGCTAATTCAGTAAACCGCTTTACTGTAACTGCCCTATTTGTTGCTAAAACAAAATTATCAGAAGTATCATGCTGCATCATTCTATACATGCCCTCTACAAATTCTGGAGCATAACCCCAATCTCTGCTTGCATTCAAATTTCCTAATTCAATACAATTCCCTTCTCCTGCATTAAATCTTGCAACTCCATCAGTAATTTTTCTTGTTACAAATTCCAACCCTCTAAGCGGAGATTCATGATTAAAAAGAATTCCGCTACAAGCAAATATATCATAAGATTCTCTGTAATTCTGAGTCATCCAATGGGCGTACAATTTTGAAATACCATAAGGACTTCTAGGATAAAAAGGAGTTGTTTCTTTCTGTGGGACTTCTTGCACTTTTCCGTAAAGCTCGGAAGTAGAAGCTTGATAAAACTTAATATTTTTATTTATAATCTTGACAGCCTCCAGTAAATGAGTAACTCCAATTCCTGTAATCATACTTGTTGCTAATGGTTGATCAAACGATGCATGTACAAAACTTTGTGCAGCCAAATTGTAAATCTCATCTGGCCTAATTTCAGAAACCATTCTTATTGTACTTGCCGCATCAATCAAATCATGTTCAATAAGATTAAGGTTTGGATTATCCTGAATTCCAAGATATTCTATTCGCCAAAAACTTTGTGAACTTGTTCTTCTATAAGCCCCAAAAACTTTATAATTTTTTGATAATAATAATTTGGCTAAATATGCTCCGTCCTGTCCAGTAACCCCTGTAACTATCGCTTTCTTCATTAAAATTTAACTTGTTTTGTAGCTGTAAAAATACTCATAAATAATTTAATGGGCTAAAATTTGCTTTACCCAATTATTTAAGGTAAAATTATTATCCACTTTTATAGTATGAAGCCCTGCCCTTTTTCCTGCCTCTATATCAGAGGGAGAATCGCCAATTAAGTATGATTCTTTAATGTTGATAGAAGGAAAATCTTGAATTGCTTTCTCAATCATCCCAATTTTTGGTTTTCGGCAATTACAATTATCTGTTTCTAAATGTGGGCAGAAATAGATTTTATTAATTTTTCCACCCGCTTTTTCAATCTCATTTAACATCTTCTGATGTAAAAAAAGTAAATCATTTTCACTCATTAGTCCTTTCCTAATCCCTTGCTGATTGGTGATGATGATGATTCTATTAAATAAATTGGAGAGTTTGGATATAGAACTTAACACATTAGGAATAAACTCAAATTCTTCCCAATTTCTTACATATTTCCCTTCTAGTTTTTTGTTTATTACTCCATCTCTATCTAGAAAAAGAGTGTCAAAATTTGAAGTTTCCACTAGAATAATTCTTCTTCTATCAATTGACATAGAATATGTCCAATTAAGATATGCGCCTCTTGAATTCTTGGCGTATCATCAGAAGGAATTTTGATAATATAATCGCAAATACTATCCATTTTCCCTCCATTATTCCCGATAAATCCGATAGTTGTCATGCCAATTTCATTTGCTTTTTCTATTGCTTTTACAACATTGGACGAATTCCCAGAAGTAGATATTCCGAGCAAAATATCTCCTTCTCTTCCTGCTGCCTCAGTCATTCGAGCATAGGTTTCTTCATAGCCATAATCGTTAGCCACTGCCGTTATATAAGAAGAGTTTACATGCAATGCCTCAGCATAAAGGGGTTTTCTGTCCTTATAGAATCTTCCACTAAGTTCGGCTGCAATGTGTTGTGCATCAGATGCCGACCCTCCATTTCCACACAAAAGCATTTTTTTATCATTTCGAAAAGCGACAATGCAAAGCTCTACAATTTGCTCAATAGTTTGTAATAAATCTTCATCACATAGAATGGTGTTAAAAATTTCTACTGATTTTTGTATGCACTCTGAAATTCTATTTTTCATCTCCCCTTTTTTTTTGCTAAAATACAAAATTATAATGTTTGATAAGCGTCTTTGGTTTGCTTCCCAATTTCATCCCAACTATATGCTGTTTTAATTAATTTTGCTCCATTTTCTCTAACTATTTCCCATTGCTTTTCATCACTTAGAATACAGTTTATTTTCTCTGCCAAAGAAGTTGAATTTTCACTCTCAAACAAAAACCCATTTTCATTATCCTTTATTACTTCTTTTAGGGGTGGGAGATTGGAAGTAAGTACTGCTTTTTCAAAACTAAGAGTCATCATTAAAACCCCACTCTGATAGATTTCTTTATAAGGCAATACCACCAAATCAGAAGCACAATAATAATGTGCTACATCTTCTTGTGGAATAAATTTGGTATGCAGGAGACAAAATTCTTGCAAATTATTTTCGTCTATTATTTTTTGATAAGGTGAAAAATCATTTTCCCAAACTTTTCCTGCAACAAGAAGAATAACATCTGGTTGCTGTTGCTTTACTTCAATTAGTGCCCTCAGTAAAACCTCCAAGCCTTTTACTCTTTTTATCATACCAAAAAATAGTAATACTTTTTTATCTTGAGGGATGCCAAGTCGTTCTCTTGAAATCTGTTGATTTTTCTGTACTTGAATAAAAGGAATATAATTTCCATGAGGAATAATGCTTATTTTTTTATTTAATGCTCCTTGTATTGTTACCAGTTCTGTTTTACTAAACGCATTGTGTGTAATGATAGCATCCGACAACTTATAAATAAGCAATGAATGATCACTATTTGCAGCAAAACTATTCACATCATGTACCGTTAACACAACTTTACCGAACAAAATTTTGGAAAAAACTACATTGAACAAGACTAAAATATTGGCATAAAAGATATGAAAATGAATTAATTTATGTCCTGTGATACGCGCATGGACAATAGAAAGAATCGATCCTAAAATATATTTTATGCCACTAAAAAATCGTGATTTAGAGGTAAATAAATTATTATACAATTGATGAAATTTCAATCCCTTTATCTTAGGGTTCTCTGTTTCATTATTGGTATACAATCTTACATCAATCCCACTATTAATTAAGCCCATTGCTTGCCCAAACAAATAAAGATGATGCGAACTTCCGTGTGCGCCCAATGCATCAATTATTGCTACTCTTCTTTTCATAATTTAGGGAAACAAATATAAACTCTTTTCTAAGACAAACAATTCATATCTTTGCAGCAATGATAAAATCAAATTCAACTAAGTAAAATAAATGCTTTTTAACTCATTACAATTTTTGATTTTCTTTCCAATTGTGGTAAGTATTTTCTTTTTGTTGCCGCAAAAAAGAAGATGGATATTATTGCTGATTGCATCCTATTATTTTTATATGTGTTGGAAGGTAGAGTATATCGTATTAATTATTACTTCTACCCTAATTGACTATTTTGTTGCCCAAAAAATGGCTGCTTTGAAAGAAAAATTCAAAAGAAAAAAGTGGCTACTTATTAGTTTGTTCTCTAATCTTGGGATTCTATTTGGTTTTAAATATTTCAATTTTGTAAATGCGAATGTACAAGCCCTTTTTGATAATTTTAACATCTTTTATGGAGTCCCGGCTTTTGATGTTTTACTTCCTGTGGGAATTTCATTTTATACTTTTCAAACCCTAAGCTATACCATTGATGTGTATAATGGGAAAACTCCCGTTCAAAATCATTTAGGAATATTTGCCGTATATGTTTCGTTTTTCCCTCAGTTAGTTGCAGGACCTATTGAGAGGTCAAGGCATTTATTACCACAATTTTATGTAGAACATAAATTCAGCTATGATAGAGTAAAATATGGTTTGCAACAAATGTTGTGGGGATTCTTTAAGAAAGTAGTAATTGCTGACCGATTAGCAATAGTTGTAGATGGGGTTTACAACAATTTGGATAATTATTCTGGTTTTTCACTTGTGGTTGCAACCTTCTTTTTTGCTTTCCAAATTTATTGTGATTTCTCAGGATATACTGATATTGCAATTGGCTCAGCAAGAGTAATGGGGTTTGAATTAATAGATAATTTCAAACGACCGTATTTTTCAAAATCTATTTCAGAATTTTGGAAAAGGTGGCACATTTCCCTTTCTACTTGGTTCCGTGATTATTTATATATTCCATTGGGAGGTAACAGGGTGGTAAAATGGAGATGGTATTATAATTTGTTTATCACATTTCTTATCAGTGGTTTTTGGCATGGTGCAAATTGGACTTTTTTGGTTTGGGGCGCACTTCATGGAACTTACTTAATTATAGCGATTGTACTAATCAAACCAAAAAAATATATTTTGAATATGCTGAACTTAAAAGGTGGTTTTATACATAAAATATATCGGGTAACTTTCACTTTTACTTTAGTTGTTTTTGCTTGGATTTTCTTTAGAGCAAATAATATTTCTGATGCCTTTTATGTAATAAATAATATGTTTTCTGATATAGGGGATTATACCGATTTTGGAAAAATGAAATTAAGCTTAAGAGGACTTGGAGTTGGCATGAATGATATACTTATTAGTGTGGGACTTATTACCTTTATGGAACTCTATAATTTGTATGAAAGAAGTGGAGATGTTTGGGGAAAATTAGAAAACAAACCAAAATGGATAAGATGGAGTATTTACTATATTTTATTATTTGGCATTTTGTTTTTAGCACCCTATTCCAGAGTTAGCAACTTTATTTATTTTCAATTTTAGATGAACAACGAAGTTAAAATATTATTAAGAAAATCGAGTGTTTTTATGCTCCCCACAATTGCTTGGATTTGTATTGTAATTGTTGTAGATCCATTTAATTATTTTAATGTTTCTAATTTTATTTCTGAAAAAGCAAAAGAAAAATCTGCTCAACAAATAAACTCACTTCTATATAATACTGTTAATTTTAAAAACAATCCGACAAATAGTATAATTATTGGTGATTCAAGAACTAGGAAATTGCCAACTGAAAAAACTAAACAATTAACCGGTGATGATTACTACACCATGTATTCCAATGCTGCAAAACTCAATGAAATAATTGATTTATTTTGGTTTAGCGATTCTCTTTGGTTTTCTACCGATTCTACTAATTTAGAAAATGTAATAATTGGTATAAATTTCAATTTGTATAACCAATATTCCTATTCAAATAGAGTTGCAGATGTGAAAAAATTATTGGATAATAAGTTTATTTATATCTTTAATTGGAGCATTTTAGAAACTGTTTATTTAGCGTTAAAGAATGAATTTTTTGGCTTTAAGCCAAATGAGAAAAAAGATAAAGAAGAGTTTTGGGATTACACTATCAAAACTATTGCAAAAAATCATTATTCTAAATACAAACATCCAGGGAAAACCCTTTCACGATTAGAAGAAATGGGAGTATATTGCAAAGCGAATAATATTAATCTAATATTGCTGATTGTTCCGCACTATAAAGAATTTCACAATAGATTAGTAGAATTTGATTTGGTAGAGGAAGAACTTGCTTTCAAAAATGAGATCAAAAATATTGGGAGAGTTATTGATTATGATTTTCCTAATTCAATTACTAATTGCAAATCTTGTTTTAGCGACCCTATTCACACTACTGATTCTATTGGAGAAATAATGGTTGTTGAAATTTTTTCAGATTCGCTTTCTATTGGAAGGGAATTATAGAAATAACCCTTGAAAATAGGCCTTATTTATTAGCCAAAAAGTAGAAAAGTTTTTTCTGATTTTAGGATTGATTACAAAACTGATATTGTTTTTAAACAGGAGCCAAAAAATAAATAGATAAGCGTAAAGTCCTCCTATTTTTTTTAAGAAATAGATATGATTTTTAGTAGTTTGCTTTAAGAAAAAATCACCTCTATAAATTTTTGTTTCTTCTGTTGTAAAGGATTTTGTTAAACTCCCTACTTTATGGTAAAATTTGATGTTTGGGACATAATACATTTTATGTTTTCCATTTTTTAAAACTCTATATGAAAAATCGGTATCATCAAAATAAACAAAATAGTTTTCGTCCATAAACCCAATATCTTCAAATATTTCTTTTTTTGCTAAAAGACAACAAGTTGGGGCGTATTCTATCTTCTTAATTTTATCATATTGTCCTTTGTCAATTTCCCCCATTCCTCTATGCAATGGTAAAAATCCTTTACTTTTTATAAACCAACTTCCTGCATACCAAATAAGATTTTTATTATCATAAAACATCATTTTTGGTGTGACCAAACTACAGTTTTTTTGTATTTGAACTTTTATTAACTTCTCGATTAAAGTCGTTTCAAATTCTACATCATTATTGATAATCAAAACTTGATTGCATCCATCTTCTATGGCTTTTTTTATACCTTGATTATTGGCTTTTGCAACTCCAAAATTGCTTTTATTTTTTATTATTTTCAATCTAGAATCTTGCTTTTTTTCTAAAATTTGTAAAGTGGAGTCTGTGGATGCATTGTCAATAATATACAATACAAAATTTTGATGACTTTGCTTCCAAATGCATTCTAAAAAAGGGCTTAAAACAGCAGTAGAATTATATGTAACAGTTACTATTCCTATTTTTTCCATCTCGATAAATCTTTTGACAACAACTCTTCTAAAAGCTTGATATCTTCTACAAATAGTTCATTCATTTTATTCCTTAATTCTATATTTAATTCTGGTTTTTCATCCTTTTTGAATAAAGTATTTTTAATCCTCTTCACTAAGTTTTTTGGAATAAACCACTTCAAAAACTTTCTTAACCCCACAAAGGAATAAACTATTCTGATTAAATTATTTTTCGGCCTACTAAAAGTATTGTGTTTTTTTTCAACTCCCGGCTTAAAGCTATTATCAACCCCTAAAAAATAGTACACTTTTCTAATTACTTCTTCTATATCGTTTTTGAAATCCTGATAAAAAATAATATGGATATTTTCGCTTCCAAATGTGTCTAAATATCTTTTTACTTGCTCAAAATATAAGCCCAATTCGATATATTGTTGATAAAATAATTTTGATTTTTTATTGTTAAGTTTCCTTTCAAAAAATTCTTCCAAAGGGGGAATAATTAGTCCAAGCCGATAATCCATTAAATAATGAGAAAAAGCCCTTTCTACTGGATTTCTCAGCATAATAATTATTTTTCCATTGCTATTATATTCCTTTATTTTTTTTGGAACATCCTCATAAAATAAATAGGAAACGCTCGCCTCTCCATATTTTTTTTCTTGAAGTGTTGGGAAAAGATTATGGTATTTTTCTATTTTATCAACTCTGTTTTTCCCATAATATAAACCCTGTTTTTGCAAAGATTCATCTGAAAAAAAATCCGTTTCTTTTTGCCTGCTCATTACAATTTCTGGATGTTCATTTAGATAATGACACAAAGAAGTTGTACCCGCTTTTGGAGCGCCCACTATGAAAAAATCTACTTTCACTTAGTTACGAATCTTTGTTTCACAGTTTCAGTAATACTTCCTATTCTTTTCAGATTTAAAATAATTGCCACAAATGCTTTTATTGGAAATGTTATCAAATAGAATACACTAAATATTGGCGGAATTACAAAGTTTTTTAATTCATATCCATTAGCTTGCATTCTATCTTTTGTAAAAATCTGAGATAAATAAATTTCAGCAGCTGACACCCCCCCCTTCTTCCATTTTTCCATTTTAGATGAATCTATTTTTAATTCGCTTTTTTTATCGGTTGAAGTTGAAGATCCAATATTTGGAACTTCTAACATCTTTTTATCAAATTCAACTCCAATAAAATTACACAATTCCATAATTTTCTCTTGTGGGTTTTGTAATAATTCTTCAAACTTAATTTTAATAACTCTTGGATTTTCTTCCATTTTATTTCCATGCAAAACAGCTGAATTCCAAAACTTTGCAGAGATAATAGGATGGTAATTCATATAAGATCTTATCGCTTCTTTTAATGGAATTTTACTTGCTCCTAGAAATCTTCTTTTCCATTTATTTTTTTGTGATAGCAATACATCTCTACTATCTCTTACCATATGTACAATTTTGGCATTTGGAAAATGAGATAAAAGCTCTTGAATATAAAATATATTTTTAGGTGTTTGTTCGCATGTAATTGAATAACCATTCTCATTTGTTATTGTTTGTAAAAATCTTTCGTAAACTTCAATTGATTTTATTTCAGCTACATCCGATAAAATTGCTTCTGATTTTCTAGTAAACTGCTTAGGATTCTTTTTAAGAAATATTCCATCTTTTTGAATAGCAAATAGCTTGGATAAAAGGAATATAGCATCTTGCTTATCTATGAAATTATTTATATCATTTTTTGAGCAAAGCCAACCTAAAAAATGTATTTCTTTAAATGTAAAAATATCTTTATGATTATTCAAAGCCCTACCCATCATAGTCGTTCCGCTTCTACTGCTCCCAACAACAAATATTTGTTTTGTATTACTCATTCAAATAAGAGATAAGCGTAACACTATTGGGTTTTATCTTAATTGAATTAATTGATTGATTTACTTTTTTCTCTGTAGATAACTCGCCAATTATGTTTGCTTTATCAAATAAATTTTCACTGAAATAAGCATCTAAATTAATTTTTTTAGTAGCTTTAAACTCAATAATCACATCAATGGAATTCCAATTCAGAAAACAGGAATAGATTAATTTTTCATTACTAAAAATTAAATACTCAAAAACATTTTCTGATATTAACTCTTTTTTAATATTCAGGTTTTTCACATTGAAAATCTGTCCAATAAACTTTAAAGGATAATAAGTACTTTGCATCTCTAAAACTTCCTTATTAATTCTGAAAATAGAACCACTATAATCTCTTCCTCCCATATTGTGATAAGTTGAAAGAGTAATACTATTTAAATCAGAATTCCATAATAGCTCCAAAAAATAATTTGCAACATAAAGTGATTGGAGCATTGTATTGCCTGTTGTCCACGATATTTGTAAATTCCATTCGGTTACCCAAATTGATTTTTTGAATAGTGTATGATATGCTTCAACTTCTTTCGGATAATCTTCTGAAAAGTATTTGATTACCCTTGTTTTATATATATCAAATGCTTCTTCTTTAGAATCTCCCTCTGGAATCTCTGTAAGCATTTGCCCAAATTCTTTTTTTCCTTTTATCACTTTTGCATAGGAATGGATAATTATAGCATCATAGAATTCCATTTTGGCTAATTTATTATTCCAAATAGTATGCCTATGATTTTTCTTATTTACAAGTGGTGCAGCAACAACAGCAGTTTTAATATCAGGAAATTGTTGTTTTATTTTTTTCGAACATTTTATTGCTGAATCAATATATTTATCAATAGTATATCCTTTTGCAAAAAATGTTCTATTTGATAGTTCGCTTCCTAATTCTACACCAACAATTTCAATTTTATGTGATTTTATTTTTTCAATCATTTTAATAATATCATCATTATCAACAAACATATTTGCAACTAATACTGCCTTAGCATTTGTTTTTTTTGCTAATACAATAAAATCATCAATATAGTTATGAGTATGTCCTTTTTTAATAGTTGACCTTACTAGACTTTTCGATCTTTTTAGGAACCTACCTCCATCATATTTATTAATTTCTTCAAAATCAAACCCATAGCCACTTGCTCCATAATGATAAAAATTTCCTACTGCTCCACCAGGGAAACGTAATAACTTTGGTTGTAATTCAATAATTTTATTAAGAAAAAAAGTGTCGTTTATATCACAATAAGTAAAGGTATTAGAAGTTGCAAATCCAAATAAATTTTCTCTGCCTTGTTGAGCAAAAATAAATTCAGAACACATTAAAATTAGAACTACTATTTTTTTCACTTGATTAATCCCTTTTGTTTTAGTTCTTCAATAGAATCTTCATATTTATCTTCTTGTACTTTTTGTGTTTTTACCCAATCCACAAACTTTGAAATTCCCGATTTAAAATCAATCTGTGGCTTATAACCCAATACTGCATTTACTTTAGTTAAGTCAGCAATATTATGTCTTATATCTCCAATTCTGAACTTGCCACTAACTACTAATTCTATATTACCATTATATTTTTCTTTTAATAATTTCGCTACAACTTTTATGGAAGTTCCTACACCTGAACCAACATTAAAAACCTCATTATTTACTTTATTATTTTCTAAGGCTAAAATTGTAGCATCAATTACATCATCAATAAAAACAAAATCCCTACTTTCCTGTCCATCTTCATATATGTCAATATTATTTCCATTCAATATCCTAGTAGAAAATATAGATAAAATCCCTGTATAAGGATTCGATAACGACTGACCTGGGCCATAAACATTTTGATACCTTAATGAAACAGCTGAGATTTTTAATCCCTCTCCCATTTCCATTATCAATTTTTCTTGCTGATATTTAGTTTCCCCATAATGTGATAAAGGATGTATTTTAGATTTTTCATCAGTTGGTAATAGTTGTAATTCTATATTGCATTTCTCGCAAATAGAATTAAACTTCCCTTTTTTTAAATCATATTCTTTTCGTTTTTCAGGATATGTTATGCCGTGTTTTTTACAAAAATATTTTCCTTCCCCATAAATTGCTCTTGATGAAGCAATAAGTATTTTTTGGATTTGATGATTCTCATTTTCTAAAATTTCAATCAACTTTTTTGTGCCTTCAACATTTACATTATTATATTTTTCTGTATCATACATGGATTGTCCAGTCCCCGTTTCTGCTGCCAAATGAATGACTGCATTTTGCCCTTGTAATGCCTTTTTCCAATCCGCTTTGTTTCGAACATCTCCTTTAATAAAATTAGATATATCTTTAACACTATTGTATAATGCTGACTCCAAATAGTTACCATGGATTTGTTCAGATAAATTATCTAGAATAGTAACAACATATTCCTTCTCGACTAATTTCTTAGTTAAATTAGATCCAATGAACCCAGCCCCTCCAGTAATTAAAATATTTTTCATAGAAGTTGTTGTTTATGTGTAATCATTTTTTGGTAGAAACTCATAAATCCTGAAACAATAAAGATAAAAAAGAAAGGTCGTAATAATAAGGGCTCAGACATGACAGAAATTATTATAATAATCATCCATAACCATCTTTTATCCTTTATTATTTGTTGCTTAAAAAACATATAAATAAATAAAATAGCGGTAGGAAATCCTGTTGCTGCTAACAAAAACATTATAGAATTACTGCTACCCTTATCTGTTACATTCACTTTCAATCCCAAGCCTGTTTGATCATGAATATAATCTAATGTTGAAGAAGTAAAATAAAATTCTTCTCGCAACTTCTGAAATTGCTCGGAATCTAGCCCAATACCTGTGATTGGATTTTCGAGTGCTATATAAAATGGTTGTGTTAAATCAAAGAATCTCTTCTGAAAAGACGCTTCTTTTTCTCCTTGAACTTTGTCTTCAACATTAACCTGAAGTACTAGATATATAGGTATAAGAACAGCTACTATAAACAAAAATAATTTATTCTTTTTAAACTCATTATGTATATAAACTATTCCTTGCAATAATAATATACTCAACCCTGTTGTTGAATAAGTTGTAAGAATAACAAAACCTATAATTATCAATAAGGCTTTACTTTTTTTAATAATAAAAGCTTCTAGGAAGAATAAAATATTTAGAAACGCTTGCAAAATCCCAGGCTCCCAAAAAAGCCCTTGATTTCTACAGAACTCTAAGCCAAAAACACTAACAAGGCATTTTTTGGGTACATAAAAAAAAATATTAAAAAATGTTTCATAATCATTACTAATAGAACTTATAGTAGAAAGATTATTCTTAATAAAGAAATATGCAAAAAAGTTAAGTCCTGCATGAAAGAGAACTATTTTTAATACAAAATACAGCCTATTTATAAAAATATCTTTTTTCTTATTATTTCTAAAATATAATAAAGTTAGAATAGAAACTGTACATACTATAAAGTAATAAGCGTATTTATTGATAGTTTGAGTAGAAATAGCAAATATATAGTTAATATAAAATAAAAAAAGAATTGTAAAACTAGTTAATAGAGCAGAATAAACTTCTCTAGTTTTAAGCTTATCCTTAGAAAAAAGAACTGCTAATAACAATGCTCCCAAAAAAATAGCATAGCAGATATTTCTGTTAAATACAAATAATAGTCCTCCAGAACTTAAAATAAGTAATGATATTAGAATGATATCTGTTATTTTATAAAAATATGTAACTTTCATTCTTGCCAATTCATTTTTCTTCCTAGAATACTTTCTAATTTCTTTATGTCATCTAGAAAATAATTATTATACATCTCTTTTCTTATGTCTTTGGATAAAGGTTCTGGTGTGAAACTACTAGTATTTGCACGATGTATTTTATTTTTAATTATTTGTCGCCATTTTAATGAGAAAATAAGCTTTCTAATTATACTTCTCCAGAATCCTGATTTTTGCATAAATCGCATAACCCATTTATATTTCACTTTACTTGCTATATTACTTTTAATATCTACATTTAGAGAAAATTCACTGTCTATTTCTAGAAAATTTAGCACTTTGCGAATTGTCTCTCGTGTATTTCTTATTAATTCTTCTTCAAATAAAATAAAAAGAAACTGATCTTTAGAAAAGATATTGAGATAATTTTCAATCATTTCACCATATAAGCCTTGTGAGAAATAAGAAATTCTTAGTTTCAAAAGGTAATCTGTATCTTCTTGATAATTTTTTATCCTTTTGGATTCTTTTTTTAATGCCATTTGAAATGAAAGATCTTCTCTTTCATCTCGAACAGAATGTAGGTATTGTGAATACGCTCTATCAATAGGGTTTCTTAATATAATAATAAATTTTACGTCTTTACCAAGTGATTTAAGTATCCTTTGAGGTGCTTTTGCTTCAAACAAATAAGAGGGGGTAAAATCACCTATACATTTTCTATTTTTTACATTTCGGAAGTACGTATTTTCATACCAATCAACTCCTCTTTCAAAAACTATAGGACTATCAAAAAAGTGAGGTTCTTTATAAGAGGGAATGAAAATATCTGGGTGTTGTCGTAAAATATCACACAAGGTAGTTGTTCCGCTTTTTGTAGCTCCTATACACATAAAATTTGGTAAACTCATTTTGTCCAATTTGTTAAATCCTTATTTATTAATATTGCTAGCTTCTTTATGTCTTTTTGAAAATATCTGATTAGATCGTCTTTAGTTTTCTCTTTCATAGATACTTTCTTTATAAATGGTTTACTTAAATTCTCCATTATCTTTTTTCTTGTTTTTTTAGGCAATATTTTTTTAAATACTGTTTTTAATTTACTTGCTGTTACAAAAACTCTTTTAAAGGTGTTATTAGACCAGATTTTTCCACCCACATTATAGCGAATCTCAGAATTTATTTTCTGAGTTTCATCAATACCCAAAAATTGAAAAACTTCTTTTAGCACTTTGTTAGTTGAAAAACTAAAATCCTCATGTAAAATAATATACACATCTTTAAATGAATCTGAATATGCTTTTACCATTTCATAATACATCCCCATTGCTTTATACATAACCATTGGCGTTAAAGTTTTGTCCTTTTCCAATCTTCCTTCTTCTATTTCAAGGGAATACTCAAATGTATGCTTCTCTTTTAAACCTCTTGAAACATGTTGAAAAGCAGAATAAGCCCTATCTATAGGATTGCGGAGCATGATTATTATTTTTACATCATTACCTAACCTATTTTTAATTTCATGTATTGCATCCTGATAATAGAAAAGATAAAAGACACTAGATTCTCCAATAGCTTTCTGTTGTTTTGCTTGCTTAAAAAGAGATTGATATTCCTCCCATGTCCAAACCCCAAAATGTAAGCGATTCTTTACTTT
>DUAL01000193.1:0-1511 GCA_012960835.1 Flavobacteriales bacterium
GAATGGCATAGAGTTAGTGTGTTTGGCAAGCTGGCTGAAGTAATTTCCAACTACTGTGATAAAGGTTCTAAGGTTTATATTGAGGGTAAATTGCAGACTCGAAAATGGCAAGATAAGAATGGAGCCAATAGATATACCACTGAAGTTATCGTAAGTGGCTTTAATAGTGTTATTCAAATGCTAGACTCAGTTAATAAAAACACAAAAACTGATTCAGATTCAGTAACCCCCATTGAGCCAGTAACTTCAGATCCAGCGTTTGATGACACAATACCATTCTAGGATATCTTATGACTAATACAGACAAATTAAGACAACACTATCTAACAATGCCTCATTATCATTTTGATATGACAATTGATGACTATCATTTTTCAGATAAAGATCAGGCGGACATTGCCAAATATGGCAATTGGTTTCAGGCAATTTGGAGTGACAAGGTTCCACTAGTTACCGATAAGCTAAAAAGATTTTATGCCGCTAAAAATCCTAATGCTAAAAATAGGGGTAAGTATGAAGAGCTGTGGTATCAATACAAGTTGCGTGAATTGCCTTTTTAATTGCGTTACGGTGTAGACTATAATAAGATGAAATTGAATAACGAGATCGTTAGTGATTATATAAGCTACTTTTTTTCGAAAATTGTTGGCTTTAAAAGTCAAGTAGTAAAGTATGTTCCGATAGGTCAAAGCGATAACGAGTTCTTGTCAATAGCAATGGACAAAATCGATAGACTTACACGAAAAAGTGGGAGGCTTCGAGTCAGGGTTTGGAGTAACTGCTACTTCATTTTTCATAGTGATGAAATTGAACCGTCAAAATCTTACAAAGAAAAGGTTGCAGCAATCAAGAGGCACTACCCGTTTCTATTTATTCGTTCATATGTATACTTTATCTTTGTTGATATTTCCAAGGAAAAACAAACATCTATTCTAGTTGAGCCACATAGAGAAATAGAAA
The DNA here is from genome assembly GCA_012960835.1 of Flavobacteriales bacterium. GTDB lineage: Bacteria > Bacteroidota > Bacteroidia > Flavobacteriales > BACL11 > DUAL01. The sequence continues at coordinate 961 of DUAL01000193.1, forward strand.
CTAAAGATTATAAAATATGGCTTTTTAATTCAAAATATGAATTGCAGGAAGAGACAAGAAGGTCAAACTTATTTGGTATTGTTCTTGATGAAAATGAAGTAATTGATGATTACATTTATTTGGCAAATCCTGATTCTGAATTACAACGAATAGAATCTTCAAACTCTGATGCAGTTGACTGTGTAAGGGCTTTTACTGGCGATCTGGAATTACTAGAGCAAACTAGTGACATGTTAGATGTAGTACGTTCTGAATTTGACGAGAACCCCATAGCAAGAATTATTTTGGAGGGGCCGGCAAGAAGCGGAAAAACAATTATTGCAGCGACTTTATTAGGAGAGTATAAAGACTCTAAGTTTCTATTAATGAATTACTTTTTCTATCAAGCAATAGTTGATGGTTTTCATGCATTATCTGGATGGAGTGCCAAAGAAATAGAGCAGCTCGTGAAAAATCCTGAGATTGATCAATTATTAAGTTTAAAAGAAGCAATGCCTAGGTTGTTAAAAAAAATAAGCGGAAATCTTAATTATGCAATTAGGGAATGTGAC
>DUAL01000193.1:1525-3174 GCA_012960835.1 Flavobacteriales bacterium
ATCAAAAACAAAACAGTGGTTAATGGAAAATATTGAGGAATTTAAGAATGGATTTGAAAAACTGGGCTTTGAGAAAAAAGATCTTTTTGTTTATAGTTCATTAACGAATTTGAATTCGAAGTTGATTAATACAAATAATGAGGCGCCATTTATTGGCATTGATAGGAATAATCTATTAAAACTCAAAGATCAAATAGATGGGCTGGTATCAGGAAAATATGATTCAATAAGAAACCTTCAAGCAATAGTCGTTGAAACTATTGGGGAGCTTATCAGGAATTCGAAGCAGAGATTCTTTCATCATAATATTAATAAGAATATATCCTCTAAAATAAAAGACGGTTGCTGGATTAATAGAGGAGACCCAACATCGTCAAAAATGTGGACAGATGATTACCGCCCGAAGTTAATAATATGCGATGAAGTGCAAAGGCTTGGTTTAATTCCCGAGTATGGAAATTATGATGAATTTGACGAAGTTAAGCAGATATTAACACACTCAGATCAATCATTTTTCACTGGCGATAACTACCAAATGCTTAATTCAAAGTACGATCAAGGGATTGAAAGAATAAGTAATGCCATTCAAAATAAAGGGCAATCTCTTACTAAGCTTACACTTCCTGAATCGGTTGGCGTTCCAGCAGAAATTGGTATCCTAATGAAATACCTGACAAATCCTCAGGCAGTCTCTGTTGAAACAGTGGTGGGGTATTGGGAGGAAGATAGAGACTTCGAAATAATTTTTATAGAAAGCAATGTTAATCAGCTAATTACGTTTTTAGATGGAGATGTGTCAAATAAAAAGCATCTTGCCTCACCATTGAATTATTCTTGGCTTGAGTATGAAGAAATAATTCAAATTGACACCCTTCACAGAGAAAATCCCATTATTCCCTTAGGCAGCCATGAGAAGAAGGATTTCGCGTATAAATTTCCCTATTTCTGCAATGAGGAAATTATGTCTAATTACATTCTTTCAGCTTATGAGCTAATTTCTCGAGAGGTAGAAAGTCTTTATGTGCACATACCTAAGTTTAAAAAAATGCAGTCAGAGCATGAGGAGTGGTATCGCAAGCACCTGTATGTCTTGTTTACTAGACCAACAGCCAGGCTTGTTGTAAATTATGACGTTAAAGAAGATTTTGAAAGGGTAAAGAAGATGATAAAAGTCTTACAGGGGAATGGCGCTAAAATATCTACCTCCTTCTTTGGCTAATAGAATAACCATTCGAGGATAAATATATCCTAACAAATAGCTGCAGCGGACTATTTAAAGCGTCACTTGCTTGGATTGTCAAAAAACAAAAAAAATAGATATAGTAGTATCGCAATACAAATCATTACAGCGGGCAGATTAATTAATATGTATACATTTAGTTGTGAAAAAGAAGATCGGCTAGAAATTGGACTGGGGAGCTATGTCGAAGAGACCAAATACGTAATCAAAGGCTCTATGAATTGGGGTGGGATGTTTTGAGATTTTGGGTTTATGAAATTAGGGACGACATGCCTTCTTGTGTAAAAAAAGTTAAAAAATGGGTTGATTCAAAAGAATGAATTTTACAAAATACAAAGTTTTTATATTGCTTCTAACTATTTATCAACCTGCTTGGGCAAATGTGAATAAATGACAAGCTGTCTATTTT
>DUAL01000194.1:0-15409 GCA_012960835.1 Flavobacteriales bacterium
TGTTTTATGTTTTGTGGTAATTCTGGCAAATAAGAACGAGAAATCATCAGTGTAGAAATATTTGCCAAATCAGTAAATAGTTTGTGCTTATCCACTGTTTGTTTTAAATATCCTTGCCCTGAACTTCCTCCTGTACCAATTTTTTGTCCTAACATTTTTTCTACCATTTGTACGTGCCTAAAACGCCAAGTAGCAATTTTATGATCCATTTCCACCAAACTCCTAAGCAGTTGATAGGGCAAATGTAAAATTGGCTCATCTCTGTACAGATTAATAAGTAGTGCCGACATAGTCGCTTTGTAAGAAAGAGCGGTTTCTCCCTCCTGCATTGCTTTGTTGTGTGTTTTTTCATCCAAAACCCTTTCAAAATACTTTCTATTTTCATCAATCATGCGTATTCTGAGTGTTTTATCCTCTTTTGTTAAAATAGGAGAGTTTTGGATAGAAGAAATTTCTTTTTCTAGCATTTCATTTACTGCTTGCTCATATTTTTTGGAAAAATCAAATCCTTGCATATTCAAAAATGGAATGCGTTCCAACCATTTTTCTGCTAGTGTAAGAAGCGAATCGCTTTCTTCCAAATTCAGGATTTCTTCTTTCTTTTCCCCTTCAAATTGAGAATGATACGGACACCCTCCAAGCTGATGTCTTTGCTTTATTTTAAGACCTAACATTACTTCCAATTTTCGGAATTGATGGGACTGAAAACCAGAGGCAGGAGAAAGATGATCACGGAAATCCAAGAAATCCAAAGAAGTCATGGTTTCCAAAATATCCAACTGCCCAACTAAAGTCGTCATGATTTTATTTACCCTATCCATTCTCCTTACAACCACACCAACAGAAGATTCATCAATTTTATCGGTTTTAAACAAATCCATTATCGATTGTATTTCATGCAAAATTTGTTTGAACCACAATTCGTAAGTTTGATGAATGATAATAAAGAGCATTTCCTCATGTGCAGCTTTCCCTTTTTTATCGCTTATTAGATGTTGGGCATCCAAAACCTTATCCAGTTGTAAGTAATTTATATAATGTACGGATACTGTTTTTTCTGACATACTGTAAAATTTATTATGCAGTAAAAGTAAGCATATGATTTAGAACAACAAAGTAGAAAGCATTAAAAAGAGATAGAAGTAAATACTTAAGGATTCCACCCAAAAAGAGAAATATATTGCCGTTTTATCTTGTGTAGATTTAATAATAAGTATGGCGGATAAAAAGAAAATACAAATAAGTGCTATTAAATGATGATACGGTAGGCTAAAATGAAGCAATTGCACAATAGTTATAATCTCAGCAAAAAACAAAGCCATTAGCCCAATCAATCTTGCTTTTCTCTCTCCAAAAACAATAGGAATTGTTTTCATCTTTTTATCATCAAATTTTAAATCCCGTATATCAAATGGGATAGTGATGGCAAAAACAAATAGAAATCGTGCAATTAAATGTAAAATTATATTTTGATTAATAAGAATATTATTTTCTAAAACTAGTAAAAACATGCTGCTAATAGTCCAAATTAATGCAATAATAAAAATTTTAGAAAAAGGTATTTTTCGAATTCCGAAAGGGTACAAAACAGATAAAATTCCAGAAAAAATAATTGCAATCTGGGTATTTGTTTGAAAATAATAAAAGTGATAAGCACTCATTATTCCACCAGTAATCATGATAAGATATGTGCTAATCTTATTATTTTCTTGCGACTCTTTTTGCAGATGTTTCTCCCTTTGTTTAAACTTTATAACTCTTTGAAAATTATAAGTAAAAAGGGTTGCAAAAAACACAAACTGACTGATTGTGTAGTTGGCAGTATCTAACAAAACTTCCGAACTTACAGTGAGGGATAGCACACAAAAAGCAACAAAAATATTGCTAAAATTAAAAAATTGAAAAAAGCGTTTTAATGACATAATTCTGTTTCAAAAATAGTGAAAAAATAGGCTTCTTTTTTCTTTACTAAATCTATACTTATTATTGAGGCAATGTGTAATTTTGCTCAAAATTTTAACGGATGTCAAAATACACCTTTGTTGATAGACATATTGGTTCGGGAAATGCAGAAATAAAAGAAATGTTATCGGCTATTTCTTATAATTCAGTGGAAGAATTAATTACGGATACTATCCCTGAGCAAATAAGATTGGAGCAAGAACTAAACTTGCCAATAGCAATGACTGAAAGCAGGTATATTGAGCACATAAAAAGCTTGGCAAAAAAGAACAAAAATTACCGATCTTATATTGGGATGGGATATTTTAACACCATTTTGCCTGGTGTGATTCAAAGAAATATATTAGAAAATCCGGGATGGTATACGGCCTACACTCCATATCAGGCAGAAATATCGCAAGGAAGGTTGGAGGCACTACTTAACTACCAAACAATGGTATGCGAACTTACCGCAATGGAGATTGCCAATTCCTCCCTTTTAGATGAAGCAACTGCTGCTACTGAGGCCATGATTATGCTTTATAATGCCAGAAGTAGAAAACAAAAAAAGGATGCTGTGTTGAAATTTTTTGTCTCTGAACTTTGCTATCCGCAAACCATAGATGTGCTAATTACAAGAGCAGAGCCACTGGGAATTCAGTTAGAAATTGGCGACCATAATACCTTAGATTTAAATGAAAGCTATTTCGGAATTTTATTGCAATATCCTGCAAAAGATGGGGAAGTTTTTGACTATTCTTCCCTTACTGAAAAAGTAAAAGCACAAGAAATTGCAGTTGCTGTGACAGCTGATTTACTGAGTTTGACATTGCTTACTCCACCAGGAGAGTGGGGTGCAGATGTGGTTGTAGGAACTTCCCAGCGCTTTGGCGTTCCCATGGGATATGGTGGGCCGCATGCTGCTTATTTTGCCACCCATAAAAAATACAAAAGAAATATTCCTGGAAGAATAATAGGGGTAAGTAAGGATGCGGATGGAAACAGGGCATTACGGATGGCTCTACAAACCAGAGAGCAGCACATCAAAAGAGAAAAAGCAACTTCCAATATTTGTACCGCACAGGTTTTGCTTGCCGTAATGGCAGGGATGTATGGGGTTTATCACGGAAAAGAGGGCCTGAGAAATATTAGTAAAAATATACATTCCCTTACCGCAACCTTGGAAGAAGGGCTCACACAATTGGGTTATCAGCAGCTCAATAAAACTTATTTTGACACGCTTAATATTTCTATTGGAAATGTGTCCATGGATAATATTCGCACCTTTTCAGAGGATGCAAAAATGAATTTCAATTATATAGATGAGAAAACCCTATCTATTAGTATTGATGAAAAAGATGATTTTGGGAACATTAATGATATCTTAAAAGTATTTGCCAAAAGCTGTAATCATTCCGATTCCGACAATTTGATAAAGGAAGTTTTAAGTGGAGATTATACCAAAGCGGAGGCGAGAATTCCTGAAAAATTATACAGGAAATCTACTTTTTTGGAGCATGAAGTTTTCAATTCTTACCAAAGCGAAACAGGGATGATGCGATATATTAAAAGTTTGGAGAATAAAGACTTATCCCTAACACATTCCATGATTCCATTAGGCTCTTGCACTATGAAGCTCAATGCTGCATCTGAGCTTTTTCCACTAAGTTGGGCAGAGTTTAGCAACCTTCATCCTTTCGCCCCTGCCCATCAAGCAAGGGGTTATCATATTATGTTTCACGAATTAGAAGAAATGCTTTGCGAAATCACGGGTTTTGACGCCATGAGTCTGCAACCAAATTCTGGGGCACAAGGAGAGTTCGCAGGGCTTATGGTAATAAGTGCGTATCATAAAAGTAGGGGAGAAGAACATAGAAATATCTGTTTGATTCCTTCTTCTGCACATGGCACTAATCCTGCATCAGCCGTAATGGCAGGGATGAAAGTAGTGGTTACCCCTTGTGATGAAAATGGAAACATAGATGTAGAGGCACTAAGGGAAAAAGCGGAAGAACATAGTGAAAATTTGGCGGCACTTATGGTTACTTACCCTTCCACACATGGGGTTTTTGAAGAGAGTATTATGGAGGTAACGGATATTATTCACCAAAGTGGTGGACAGGTATATTTGGATGGAGCCAATATGAATGCACAAGTCGGATTCACAAATCCTGCAAAAGTAGGAGCGGATGTTTGTCATCTGAATTTACATAAAACATTTTCTATTCCTCATGGAGGAGGCGGTCCTGGCGTTGGACCAATTGGAGTGGTGGAGCATTTGAAATCTTTTTTACCATCAAACCCAATTATCACCACCGGTGGGAATGAAGCAATTCCGGCAATTTCGGCAGCTCCTTGGGGAAGTGCTTTGGTTTTAGTAATATCGTATGCTTACATAAAAATGTTAGGAAATGATGGATTAAAAAAATCCACTGCTTTAGCAATACTTAATGCCAACTACATTAAAAGCCGATTAGAAAAATCCTATACTATTTTATATTCAGGAAAAAATGGAAATGTAGCCCATGAGATGATTGTTGATTTTCGGGAGTTTAAAAAAGATGGAATAGAGGTTGTAGATGTTGCCAAACGATTGATGGATTATGGCTTTCATGCCCCAACGGTTTCATTTCCTGTTGTCGGCACTTTAATGATAGAACCTACTGAAAGTGAAAGTTTAGCTGAATTGAATCGTTTTTGTGATGCTATGATTTCCATTAAAAATGAAATTGATGAGGTGGTAGAAAAGAGAGTAAAGCCAGAGGAAAGTGTGCTTAAAAATGCACCACACACTATTTTTTCTCTAACGGATGAAAATTGGAAATTCATCTACACCAAAGAAAAGGCCGTTTTTCCTCTTGACTTTGTGAAGCAGAATAAATTTTGGCCATCCGTTCGCAGAGTAGATGATGCTTTTGGAGACAGAAACTTACATTGCTCTTGTGCGCCCATTGAGGACTATCAATAATTAATTCTCTAAATAAAGTAGAGAATCGCTAAAAGCGAACTTACTGAAATTATAATCCAAAGTATGACTCCTTGCAGAAAAGGGTTAATCCCAATCGCTTTTAAATTCTTAATGGAAAGATTAGTTCCTATTAAAAACAGACTAATTTGAAGCCCTTTTTTTCCAGCCGCTTTAATGGTAGTAAAACCATCAAATTCAGGGAATTTTGAATTTAGAAACATAGCCAAAAGAAAAAAGATAATAAAATAAGGGAATGTGAATTTCTGATCTCCCTCTTTATACAAATAAGCTCCTAAAAAAACCAAGGGAACAATAAATATTACTTTTGCAAGCTTTATTATTGTAGTTACTTTCTCTGCAATATCCATATCAAAAGCTTTATCAAAATCAATAGCAGCACCTATAGCAGATGCCGTGTCATGAATAGTTAGCCCTGCCCAAACTCCAAATTGTTGTTGGGTTAAGTTTAGATAATCACCTATAATTGGAAAAATAATTAACCCAGAGGCACTTAGTATAAACACAGTGCCTAATGCAATTGAAATTTGTTTTTCATTCGCCTTTATGGCAGAAGCAATAGCGGCAATAGCACTTGCTCCGCAAATAGATGTTCCAGAAGTAATTAAATCGGCTATTTTACCATCAACATTAAATATTTTACCAATAATAAATCCCATGATTAGCGATAGAACAATAAAAATTACAACAAAATAAAAAGAGGAAGTCGAAAGCTCTGAAATTGCAGAAATTGGATAGCCAAAACCAATACCAACAACTGAAATTTTTAATAAATTACTGGTTATATTTCCAGTTTTGCCTTCATATGGATTTCCCAGTAGTATTGCAAAAGCTATCCCCAAAACAAGTGCTAGCCAAGATGTCATCCAATTTAAAAAAGGAAATACAGAGGACAGTGCAACTACAACAATCAGTCCAAAAAAAAGGATTTTGTTAAATAGGAGGATATTACTTTTATTCAATGACTAGCTTCTTGCTTGTTTTGTACTTGCCGTTATCTATATTTACAAAATAAAGTCCAGAAGCTAAATGACTTATATCAACTGTATTTTTCGTTAAATTAGGAATTTGCAAGACTTCCTTTCCGCTAATATCTGAAATACTAAATTGAATATTTCCATCAGAGAAATTGCTTTTATAAATGCTAATGTAATCGGTAGCAGGGTTTGGGAAAATAGAAGTATTTGTTACCAAATCTATATTTTCATCTCCTAATAGAATAGTGCTTGGTTCAATTTTTACTACTTTGTTAAGGGTATGGTTGGTATACCATATTTTACCTTCCGGACCCAATACAACTCCCATAATTCCTGGCTCATTAGTTTGTAATCTTCCTATCTCAGTTGCTGGAATATTACTTACATCATAAAAGATAATATCTCCATTACTATGGTCAGTAACTACTAATCTATCATCTATTATGTCAATCCCTGCTGGCTCAATTAATCCTGTGTTTGCAACAATTTCCCAAGTAAAACCAAGCACTTTTTTATACTCTGCTAGAGTCTCATAGGGCCCACCAGATGGCCAACTGGGACCACCTCCAGGTACTCCAGTTGTAATATCCAAACGGATAATTCTTTGGTTGCCACCATCCACAAAATAGAGCCACTTTTTCGCTTTGTCTAATTCCAAATGACAAACAATAGTCGTATTTATCGCATTAAGCCCCATTCCTTGATACCTTAATATCCTGCCATCATCATGGTCGGAATTTCCAGGTCCATGATCCTCTACAAAGTCATACATAGCAATATCATGACTATTGTTGTCATATAACCAAAATATATTTTCTTCCTGTGATGCAATACCCATAGAATATGGGCTTTCGTGTAACATATCCAAATGAGAACCATTACCACCAGAGGGTTGTGCATAAATAGCTGGATCACTCGACCATAGGGAAGGACCGGTAAAAGGCGTTCCTCCATTGTGGTTAGCATCAAATACAGAAGTTGATGTCGCAAAATTTTCATTATTACTAAATGCTATTCCAGATGGTAAGGACATAAAATGCCAAGCATTTCCATCTTGTTGTCGCAAGGAAGATTGCCCTGTCATTCCAGGATTTGTAACTTTTACAGTGCTTCCACCCCCATTTTCAGTTCCTGTATTTATTACCCACAAATCTCCATTTGGATGAAAATCTAAATCTCTTGGCGTATTCACTTGATTAGATGAATTTACTATTATATCATAAGCGAAAGTATTAGTTGTTGAGGTGTAAGAAGGAATAATATTTGGAATAGGATTTTTTACATTTATTGTTTTTGTCAAATTATCATTTGACGGAACAGCATCAGATCCTAGCCCGTTAATGTTAGAAATCCATAAATCCAGAGTATATGCACCAATTGCAGAAGGATACCAAGGGGTAGGATGTGTAAAGTCATAAGTTGTAAATGGTGCAATATTTAATGAAGATAAATTTTGCGTAAAAGTTGTGCCACCATTTATGGTATAATTCACATCTATTGAATTGATGGCAGTGGAACCTTGATTTTTGATTTTACCTTTAACATCCACATTGCTCATATACACATAAGCTGGCGTTTCCACATGTTGCATGGATCCATCAATTGCTGGAGGAGGAGTTACCGTAAAAGAAAAAGTTTCGCTTGTAGCTCCTGCGCTAAAAGTATAAAGAGGAAGTGTTGCAATATTTACTACAAAACCTGCTCCTCCATCCCCATAGCTGTCTCTTGATAAGATATCGTAATAAGCACCATTGGTTAAGCACCAAGGACCAGCATTGATAGTGGTATTATTGCTATACCCTCCTGAAGTAGCATTATTAGCATTGCAGCCCACAAGAGAATTTCCACCTATAAAAATGGCAGCCCCACTACCACAAGCACTTCCTGTTGGCACTAATTCCAAATAAATTTCATAGCCATAACCGTCTGTTGAGATATCCATAGAAACTTCTGTTTGCCCCGCAGGGCATTGGGCAAAAGTATATATGCTTAGTATTGTGATTAAGATTGTAAAAATTGCTTTTTTTATCATGATTAATATTTTTTAATTGATAGAAGTGAACAATTTCAGTTCACAATTTTATTTTGAGAGAACAAACTTACTAAAAATTAAAACAAAGTCGAATTATCTAAAAACAAATCTTAGCTATTCAAATCAGCTAAATACTTTCCCAGGGTTCAAAATTCCATTTGGGTCAAATAGCTGTTTGATTCCTTTTTGTAATTCCAATTCTTTTTCGGAAAATATAATATCCATAAAATTCTTTTGCACCAAACCAACACCATGTTCTCCACTAAGGGTGCCTCCAAGACTTTTAGTCAACTGAAAAATTTCACGAATTCCAAAGTCAAGTTTGTTGTTCCAATCCTCATCACTCATCTCCCCTTTTATGATGTTGATGTGCAAATTACCATCCCCTGCATGTCCATAGCAAACCGATTTGAATCCATATTTCTCTCCAATCTCTTTTACTCCTTTTAATAATTTAGCTAATTCTGCTCTTGGCACTACTGTATCTTCCTCTTTATAAATTGAATTAGACTTTACTGATTCGGCAATTGCCCTACGCAATTTCCAAATTTGATTTTTTTGACTTTCACTATCAGCCAAAAGAATTTCACCACACTCAAATAACTCCATAACTTCAGCAATGCGTTCACAATCTTTATTCAACACTTCCATATCATTTCCATCTACCTCTACTAAAAGATGAGCTTGTATCTCATCTTCAATTTGAAGATCAATATCCGTATATTTCAAGGTCCAAAGGGTAGCATCCCTCTCAATAAACTCCAATGCTGAGGGCGTAATACCTGCTCTGAAAACTGCTGAAACTGCCTCACAAGCTTTTTCAGCAGAAGTGAAAGGCACTAGCATTGTAATATCCTTTGTTGGCAAAGGAATTAACTTGAACACAATTTTAGTAATGATTCCAAGGGTGCCTTCACTGCCAATCATAAGGGCAGTTAAATCATAGCCTGTTGCATTTTTCAGCACATTAGCACCAGTCCAGATTATTTCTCCTGTGGGCAATACTACTTCCAAATTCAGTACATAGTCTTTGGTTACGCCATATTTTACAGCTCTTGGACCGCCCGCATTTTCGGCTAAATTCCCGCCTAACAAGCAACTTCCTTTACTAGATGGATCAGGTGGATAAAACAATCCTTTTTCGGACACTGCATCCCTAAAAAATTGATTGATAACTCCTGGCTCTACAGTTGCTTGCAAATTACGTTCGTCAATTTCTATAATCGCGTTTAAGCGTTCCGTACTCAAGGCTACTCCACCATAAATTGGTAAAGAGCCACCACTCAACCCAGTCCTTCCTCCACAAGGAGTTACAGGAATATTCTCAGCATTGCAATACTTTAAAATATCAGCAATTTCATCAGATGTTTTTGGTTTTAAAACAACTTCAGGAGGATAGGATAAATCCTCCGTTTCATCATGGCTGTATTCTACTAATTTTTCTTCATCAGTAAATACAAAATCGATACCTATTACTTTTTTTAAAAAAGAAATATCATCAATATTTATTTTCTTATATTCCACTTGCACAAATTTAATTAAATTCGCCAACCCACAAATTAATAAATCTAAAATGAAAAAGATATTTCTTATATATGGTCATTATAATGATAAATCTTTTAATGCAGCAATAAGAGATACATTTATAAAAACTGCTGAGGAAAATGGAAATCAAGTAGATAGTGTAGATTTATACAAAGAAAAATTCAATCCAGTTTTTGCAGGAGAACAACCTGGACCTGACGTTTTAGATCACAGACAAAGAATAGAAAAATGTGATATCATTGTTTTAATTGCACCAATTTGGAATTTTAGAATGCCAGCCATTGTTGAAGGTTGGATTGATAAAGTCTTAGCTCCACCTTGGGCTTTTTCTTTTAAAAGGGTAGTTGGTAATTATGGATATCCTCAGGGTCATTTAAAAGATAAAAAAGCAATAATCTTCTGTACCTATGGCTCACCAAGATTAGCTATTACTACCTTTTTTTTAAATTTACCTATAAGAAGATTAAAAAGAGGTGTTTTTCATATATGTGGGATCTATGACATTACTTATAGAAGATATTTTGCTGTACCTTTTGTCAGTGATGAAAAAAGAAAAATATTTTTAGAAGACGTTAAAAAAACAGCATTAAAACTTTAAAATGAAAAAGATATTTATACTACTAATTGGCATTGCTTGTTTTACTACTACCTATAGTCAAAAAAAAGACATAACGCTAGAAGAAATATGGAAAGAAAATCAATTTTATCCTAAATCTGTAAGAGGATTCAATTCCATGAATGATGGCGAACACTATTCAACAATGGAGAGAGTTAAGGATAGACAAGAAATTATAAAATACAAATTCAAAAGTGGCAAAAAAATTCGCACTCTTTTTAAAAGTAATGACTTTGAAATTCCAAAAGTGGGTAGATACACTTTTAGTGAGGATGAAAAACAACTCCTATTAGCAACTGAAACTGAAAAAATCTATCGCCATTCCAGCAAATCGGTTTTTTACATCTACAATATCTTTACGGATAAAATCAAAAAACTAACTGATGATAAAGTAATGTACGCTACTTTCTCGCCTCAAGGAGACAAAGTTGCTTATGTAATGGATAACAATCTTTTTATTCAAAATATCAGAAGTGGAAAAGTGACAGAAGTTACAACTGATGGGGAAAAGAACCATATAATTAATGGGGCTTCCGACTGGGTGTATGAAGAAGAATTTGCTTTGGTTCGCTCTTTTGAATGGGCGCCAGATGGAGAACATATTGCCTATTATAAATTTGATGAAAGTACTGTAAAAGAATTCTCTATGGATTTGTTTAAAGGAGGATTGTACCCAACCCAAGAAGTGTTTAAATATCCGAAAGCAGGAGAAGACAATTCAGTTGTAAAAGTATATTTCTACAATTTAACAGCAAATAAAAGCACTTTTATTTATACCGAAAAAGATTACGAATACATTCCAAGAATTAAATGGACCAACAACCCAAAAGTATTGGCGCTTTACGGAATGAATCGCCACCAAAATGAATTGGATTTTGTGTTAGTCAATGCTGAGGACGGAAGCAATAAAGTGCTCTTTACCGAAAAAGACAAATACTTTATTGACATTCATGACAACCTAACTTTTTTACCTGAAGACAACTTTATTTGGACTTCCGAAAAAGATGGATTCAATCATATTTACATAAAAGATTTTGAAGGTTATGAAACACAAATCACCAAAGGTAATTGGGAAGTAACTTCTTTTCATGGGGTTGATTCTGATAAAATGAAAATCTTCTACACTTCCACTGAAGACGGTTCAATCAACCGTTCGCTTTTTGTGCAAGATTTGGAGGGTGGAGAGAAAACAAGACTTACTACTAAAAATGGCACAAACTCTACTTCATTCAGTAAAGGACTTAAATATTATATGAATTCCGTTTCCACTGCCAACTCTGCACCTGTTTACACTTTGCATACTGCTGATGGAAAGCAATTAAAAACGCTAGAAGATAACACTGATTTTAACACTAAAATGGAAGAATTTAACTTATCTGAAAAAGAATTTTTCACTGTTAAAACTGAAGATGCAGAATTGAACGCTTGGATGATAAAACCTCCAAATTTTGATAAAAACAAAGAATATCCACTTTTCATGTTTGTATATGGAGGTCCTGGCTCACAGCAAGTAAAAAATTCTTTTGGCGGAACAAACTATTACTGGTATCAAATGCTAGCCCAAAAAGGATACATTGTGGCCTGTGTGGACAATAGAGGGACAGGAGGAAAAGGTGCGGAATTCAAAAAAATAACCTATAAAGAATTGGGTAAATATGAAACCATTGACCAAATAAATGCAGCAAAATACTTTGGAGGCCTAAATTATATTGATTCAAATCGTATTGGAATTCAAGGATGGAGTTATGGAGGATATATGTCATCCTTAGCCATAACAAAAGGTGCTGATGTTTTCTCATTAGCAATTGCTGTAGCACCTGTTACCAACTGGCGCTATTACGATAATATCTATACTGAACGCTTTATGCAAACTCCACAAGAAAATGCAAGTGGTTATGATGAAAACTCTCCAATTAACCATGTAGAAAAACTAAAAGGACATTACTTATTGGTACATGGTGGTGCTGATGACAATGTACATGTTCAAAATACTATGGAGATGATTTCAGCATTGGTAAAGGCAAATAAACAGTTCGATTTATTCATCTATCCTGATAAAAATCATGGGATATATGGTGGAAATACACGCTACCATTTATACAAAAAAATGACTGATTTTATTTTAAAGAATCTATAATAGAAAATTTTACTATTTTCGGCACTTATTTTAAAACCCTAGAAAAACATGTTACAAATTATTGGCTACATCCTCTTTACAGTTTTAATCCTATTTATTGCTAAAACGTATTTAGATAAGAAAGGACATCCTAAAGCGCTCTTTTATTTATTTTTTGCAGAGATGTGGGAACGATTTTCATTTTATGGAATGCGAGCTCTGCTTACGCTTTATTTAATAAAAGATTATTATGCTCATCTTGAAAATAATGAAGAAGTTGCATACGGTATTTATGCTGCTTATGGCGCATTAGTTTACCTAACTCCACTTATTGGAGGCTATTTGGCTGATAAATTTATTGGTTATAGAAAATCGATAATCTTTGGAGGAATATTAATGGCTATGGGACACTTTTTTATGGCCCTCCCTACTGACTTTTTCTTTTATGGCGCACTCGGATTATTAATAATGGGTAATGGATTTTTTAAACCAAACATTTCAACTTTAGTTGGTTCGCTTTATGAAGAAGGAGATGTAAAAAGAGATGGAGGATTTACCATATTTTATATGGGAATTAATTTGGGGGCTATGATTGCTCCACTCTTCTGTGGTTATTTAGGGGAAGTGTATGGTTGGCATTATGGATTTGGTGCAGCAGGAGTTGGAATGCTTGCAGGGTTACTTGTTTTCTGGAAAGGAATTAATGCCAATGTATTAGGCGACAGAGGACTTCAGCCAGTTGAATATATCAATAAAAAAATTGCAGGATTATCCACATCTAATTTTATTTATGTTCTTGGATTCTTAGCGGTTCCTATGTTCGCCTATCTGATTATTTTAGACACGCAATCGGAAGTTTTAGGAGATGTACTGAAAGTAGTGGGTATCTTAGTATTAGGATATGTAGGCTATATTATTTATGATTATAAAGTGGTTCAAAAGGACCAGCAAAGTGGAGACCGTTTAATTGCTATCATGATATTAGCTGTTTTTTGCACTATTTTTTGGGCGTGTTTTGAACAAGCAGGAAGTTCCATTACTGTATGGGCTGATAAATGTGTAAACTTAGTCGGAATGAATGCTTCACAAACCAATGCCATTAATCCTTTTTACATTGTGCTTTTAGCCATTCCTTTTTCTTGGATATGGACTAAACTAGGAGGATTAAATAAAAACCCTAATACACCAATAAAATTTGCTTTAGGTATTTTCCAATTAGGATTAGGGTTTTTAATCTTTGCTTCAACAGCTCATTTTATTGATGCTACAGGCAAAGTACCTTTCTTATTTGTATTCTTGGGTTATTTCTTAATCACAACTGGAGAGTTATTTCTATCCCCTATAGGATTATCAAAAGTAACAGAATTAGCTCCAAAGAAAATCGTAGCTTTTATGATGGGGGTTTGGTTTTTATCTTCTACTTTTGCACATTATATTTCGGGAATGATAGCTAAACTAACAACATCAGGAAATGAAAATATTGAGAGTAATTGGTTGTCTGATTTATCCAATTGGTTTATGGGTAATCCTGATACATCAAATGAAGCTGTAGCTACATTATTACAATACAATAGCATTTATGCACAAATAGGCTTTGTTACAATATTTATCTCATTATTCGTTGTAATTATATCACCATTTATTAAAAAATTGATGCACGGCATCCACTAAAAACAAAAAAATATGAAACATTTATTAGTAGTAGTATTAATAGCATTTTCTCTTAACGGATTTGCACAACAAAAGCCATTAGAGTGGCATACTGATGTCAACAAAGCCATAAAAATCTCTGTAGAAACAGAGAAGCCACTTTTCTTCTTTTTTACAGGTAGCGATTGGTGTGGATGGTGCAAACGATTGCAAAAAGAAGTTTTCTTTAAGCCAGAATTTGCGATATGGGCAAATAAGAATGTAGTATTGGTAGAGTTAGATTTTCCAAGAAGAACAAAACTTTCTGCTGAATTACAAAAACAAAACAGAGAATTAGGACAAATGTTTGGAGTAAGAGGCTACCCAACAATTTGGTTTGTAACCCCTGTAATAAATGGGAAGCAAGTAGATTTACTGGAAAAAAAATTGGGCTCTCAAGGCTATGTAGCCGGAGGGCCGAATGCTTGGATTGCAGGCGCCAATAAAATCATCAAGCCGAAAAAATGAAACAATTAGTTGTTGTTTTATTCTTATTGTTTAGTTTTTCTTCCTTTTCACAAGGGGAGGCTAAAACAGAAATTCAGTGGCTAAGTACTGAAAAGGCAGAAGAATTAGCCAAAAAATACGATAGCAATATGCTTGTTTTCTTTTTTAGAAAAGGCTGCCCTGAGTGTAAACAAATGAAAGCAGAAACCCTACAAAATCCTGAAATAATCAAACTCATTAATGAAAACTTTTTCCCTGTAATGCTAAATGGCCGAACAAAAGATACTATTATATACAATGGGGTTGCATATTATAATCAGCAAACAGCAGAACAAGGTAAAAATTTCCGTCACGATTTGTATCATGAATTAGTTGTAGGAGGGAAACATCAATATGTGTATCCTTATATTGTTGTTATTAATGGAGAACATCAAAACGTAAAATATCTTCCAGGATTTTACCCTGCTATTCGTCTAAAAAGAAGTTTAAATCAGATTATAAAATAAAAAAAGGAGCTTTTGACTCCTTTTTTAGGGTGGATGATGGGATTCGAACCCACGACCCCCGGAACCACAATCCGGTGCTCTAACCAACTGAGCTACAACCACCATTTTTCAAGGCGCAAATATAAATATTTGACACTAATAAAAGGAAAGAAAAGTAAAGTAAAAATGCAGTATATTTGTTTGCGATATGGAAGTAAATAAACAAAAGGAAATTCTTGCAATTACGGGTATGACCTGTGCTAATTGCGCTTTGGGAATAAAAAAGCATTTGGATAAAAAAGGGGTAAAAGATGTAAGTGTCAATTTTGCTACAAATCAGGCAACTTTTACAAATGATGAACAATATAAACCAAAAGCTGTAATAAATCTTATTAATGAACTTGGGTATAAAGCAAAAATGAAAACAGATGAGTTTGAAGATTCTGGGATATCTTCCATTGAAAAAAAGTTTTTTTTCACATTAATTTTTACACTTCCTCTTTTTTCGCATATGTTTTTGCCAAAAGAAATTTTTTTGCAAAATGCATTTGTACAATTTTTTCTTTGTCTCCCTG
>DUAL01000194.1:15519-17445 GCA_012960835.1 Flavobacteriales bacterium
CAATTCACGTCATGCATCGAATTCGCGAAGAGGGTGAAAGTCCAGTCGGTATAAGTAAGGCCATTGAAAGAACCGGGCAGACGATTTTTGAAACTACTGCTACCATCATCACCTTAGTCCTTTTAGGAAATGTGTTGGAACACAGATCGGTAAAACAAACCACTACTGCAATAAGGGAACTATCTGCAATAAAAATAGGGGTTGCCAAAAAAGAAGTTAACGGAGAAGTACAGGAGGCTGCTTTTGATGAAATTAAAGTAAATGACATTTTGATTGTAAATATGGGAGATAAAATTCCTGTGGATGGAAAAGTGATTTGGGGAACGGCCCTTATTGACGAATCCATGCTTACTGGAGAAAGCATTCCCGTTACAAAAGAGATGGAAGAGACTGTGATTGGAGGAACCATTGTAAAATCGGGGAGTATAAAAATGCAAGCTACATCAGTTGGTGATGACACGCTTCTTTCTCAAATAATTGAACTAGTGAAAAATGCAGAAGATAACAAGCCAAATATTCAGAGTTTGGGGGACAAAGTAAGTGGTATTTTTGTTCCATTTGTTTTACTTATTGCAATACTAACTTATTTCTTTTCCACTTATTTTATTTCTTTTTTCGCTTTAGATGTTCGGATTACTGATTCCTTTTTACGTGCAATTGCTGTACTTGTTATCTCTTGTCCATGTGCCATGGGGTTGGCTACTCCAACAGCTGTAATGGTAGGTATAGGTAGGGCAGCAAAAAAAGGGATTTTATTAAAAGGAGGAGGAACATTAGAGAAATTAGCAAGTATAAAAAATATTGTATTTGACAAAACAGGAACTCTCACAACAGGGAGATTCTCTATCAAACAAATTAAAGTTTTGGAAGGAGAGAAAGATTTTGTAAAAAGCATCATTTATAATTTAGAAAAACATTCCTCACATCCTATTGCACAATCATTAGTAAATGGCTTGCAAGAAGAAACGAAAAGTTTAGAATTTGAAAAAATAAAGGAAGAGAAAGGAATTGGAATTTCAGCAATTTACAAAGGGGATAAATACCAAATAGGCTCTGGCAGATTATTAAAAGAAAACAATAATGAGTACGATTTATATCTTTTAAAGAACAACAAAGTTATTGCATTTATCGATATAGAAGATGAGCTAAAAAAAGATGCAAAAACGGTAATTGAAAAAGTAAGAGAAATTGGTATTCAGCCAATTCTATTAAGTGGCGATAAAGCAAAAAAATGTGCAGATTTAAGTGAAAAATTAAATTTTTTAGAAGTTTATTCCGAGCAATTGCCCAATGAAAAATTAGAAAAAATAAAACAGCTAGTAAATAAAAATCCTACTGCCATGTTTGGAGATGGAATAAATGATGCTCCCGCTTTGGCCCAAGCAACTGTTGGCATCTCCATTAGTAATGCCACACAAGTTGCCATTCAATCGGCTGATGTTATTTTACTCAACAAAAATGAACTATCTCAATTACCAAAAGCACTGCAAGTGGCTCGCCACACTTTGCTTACCATAAAGCAAAATCTGTTTTGGGCTTTTGCCTACAATATTGTAGCTATTCCTATTGCAGCAATGGGATTTTTAAACCCAATGTGGGGGGCGCTTTTTATGGCTTTTTCGGATGTTATTGTTATAGGAAATTCCATTCGTTTGAAATACAAAAAAATATTTTAAAAGGTGAGAGATTTAATTGCTCGGGGATTTAAGGATTTGCTAAACCATAAAAAAGTGGTAGGCAATACTGCTATTTTATTTTCCTCTCAAATTTTAGTACTGATAATTGGCTTAGGAATTAAAACCATCCAAGTAAGAGCACTGACAACTTATGAGTATGGTTTGCTTGCTCTTTTTGGCACCATAACTTCCGTTATAGTTCTGTTTTTTCATTACGCTTCCTTTTCGTCTTTAAAAGTCCTTTTAGCTA
>DUAL01000194.1:17653-18976 GCA_012960835.1 Flavobacteriales bacterium
CATTTCTGAAATTACAATTGGAGCCAACAAGTTAAAACGATTGGCTAGTTTCCATCTGTTTTCAAGGTTACTTTTTATTGTATCGCTTTTTGTTCTTTTCAGAGGAGATTTACTAAATGTGGAGCTTATTATAATTCTGAATTTGCTTTCATGGCTTGTATCTACCATTGTTGTTTTATTTGGTTTAACTCCATCTTTTAGCAATTTAAAAGAGAACCTAAATACGATAAAAGAGAAAAACAAATCCTTTGGAATTTCCTACTATTATGGTGCGATAGTCAATCAATCTACCTTCAAATTAGATGAACTTTTTATCACCTATTTTATAAATATTACACAATTGGGCTTTTACACTTTGGCAAGTATTATTTGTTCCCCAATGACTTTTTTGAGCCGTGCTTTTGTAAATAGTATTTTTAAGAAGTTGGCATTGAAAGACAGAATCCCAATTAGAGTTTTTGTTTATAATACCCTTTGGCTGGGCTTTTGCATTTTGTTTTTATATCTCTGCTCTGATTTTATAGTGAGCACTTTATTTGGAGAAGAGTATATGCAAGTAAGCGTTTATATTTTACCACTTTCTATTGCATTTCTTTTTCAGGGGATGTACGCTCCTTTTAGTTTTCTTACAGTAAAATCCAAGGGAAGGGAGCTTAGAAATGTTGCTTATGCTGAGGCCTTTGTAAATGTATTTGGAAATATATTATTAGTTCCAACTATTGGGGTTTTAGGTGCAATTTATGCAAGTATTTTAGCTCGTTTTACGCACTTTGTAGGACTTTGGTATTATTACAATAAAATGATAAAAGCATGAAAGTTTGCATGATTACATCCTTGCACTCTCCAAAAGACGACCGCATCTTTTTTAAGCAAGCAAAGTCCTTACAAAATAATGGCTTTGAGGTAAGTATTTTGTGTTTGGCTGATGAAAACGGTAAGATGAAAGATATGTCAGGAAAAGTAATCAATGCCAATAATGAGGAAGAAAATATTTGTGATGGAATTAAAATAATTTGTATAAAAAAACAAAGTGGTTTTTTTCAAAAAAGCTTACATAAATTCGCAAAAGGGAAATGTTGGGACAACTTCATAAAAAAAGCAATTGTGATTAATGCAGATGTATATCATGCACATGAGCCACAAACGGCTTTTATTGGATTAAAAATTCAAAACCAGACAAAAGCCAAACTTATTTATGATGCACACGAACCATGGATTTTTTCTCGCTCTCTAAAAGAGGGTTTGCTAAAAATACTATGCCTTTCGAAACTAAAAAATATTATTACCGCAAATCAAATTACCCAGCAAACTTTATTGAAAGAA
>DUAL01000195.1 GCA_012960835.1 Flavobacteriales bacterium
GAGGTTAAATTTCCGATAAGAACGCCAAGAACAATACCCGCCAATCCGCCCAACTGACAAACCACAATAGCTTCTGTTAAAAACTGATCCCTGATTAAATATGGGGTCGCGCCCATTGCTTTTCGGATGCCAATTTCTTTGGTTCTTTCAGTAACCGATACCAACATAATATTCATCAGCCCTATTGCTGCTCCAATTAAAGTAATGATACCAATAAGGGTTGCTGCCATGGTTACATATTTTATATTTTCAATGAGCATATTTGCCAAATTATCACTTTTTACAATGGTAAAATTATCCTCCTGAATTGGTTTTAGTTTTCTGACACTTCTAAATTGTGCAATTGCAGCACCAATTGCCGGATCTAATTCTTCTATTTTATTGCACATTACACTAATGGTGTAGGACTGATTGCTTCTACTAAAAAATTGTCTTGCATAAGTAATGGGGATTAGCACTGTTTTATCGCCACCAAAACCCATAGCCGAACCTTTTTCTGCCAATACGCCAATCACTTTAAATTTCAAGTTCCCTCCGGTTATGGTTTTTCCGACAGCAGTTGTATTAAGAAAAACTTTGTCCTTTACTTCCTTGCCGATAATAATTACATTTCTACCAAAATTTATTTCATCAATCGAAAAATTCCTTCCCTCTGTTAGTTCATAGCCAGAGGTAAAAAGATAGTTTTCATCCGTCCCCCAAACGCTAATATTGGGGTCACTTTTTCTGCTTTCGTATTTTACGGTTGCCGCACCAGCCACCCATGAGGAAATTGAAACCTTAGAAGGGAATTCATATTTTTCCTTAAAACTAACTGCATCTCTATATTTTATTGGTGGATAGTTTTTGGGTTTTTCTCCATCTTTAAAAAACCTTCTGCTGTAGTTTTTGATTGTGAAAGTATTTGCCCCCATTGAGGTAAAATTTTCAGAGATCGAGCCTTTAATGGATTCAATGGCGGTTAGGATTCCAACCAATGCCATTATTCCAATTGCAATTATAAGAATAGTAAGTATGCTCCTTAAAAGGTTATGCCTTATGGCCTGAATGGCAATTTTTATGTTTTCAAAATATACTTGCATGAGGCTTTCGCAAGATACAAAAAGGGAAAGGGAAATTTCATTTAGCCCCTTTATTTTTTTAACTTTGCACTTCTTTAATTCACGCAAAAAACTGAAATGGCATTTGATATTAAAATGATAAAAAAGGTGTACCAAAAGTACCCTGAGGCAATAGCAGCTGCAAGAAAAAAATGTGATAAACCCCTTACTCTTTCTGAGAAAATTTTATACACCCACCTTTGGGATGGGTATGCAAAACAGGCATATACAAGAGGGGAAGAATATGTAGATTTTGCACCAGATAGAGTGGCCATGCAAGATGCCACCGCACAAATGGCTCTTTTGCAATTCATGCAAGCAGGAAAAAAGAAAGTAGCTGTGCCTTCTACCACTCATGCTGACCATTTAATTTTAGCTAAATTAGGAGCGGATAAAGATTTGCAAGAGAGTTTAAATACAAACAATGAGGTATTTAATTTTTTAAGTTCTGTATGCGATAAATACGGCATTGGTTTTTGGAAACCAGGAGCTGGAATCATTCATCAAGTCGTGTTAGAAAATTATGCTTTCCCAGGTGGAATGATGATTGGCACCGATTCACACACAGTAAATGCGGGAGGTTTGGGAATGGTAGCTATTGGTGTTGGTGGTGCTGATGCGGTGGATGTAATGGCAGGAATGCCATGGGAACTCAAATTCCCTAAATTGATTGGTGTAAAATTAACTGGAAAATTAAGTGGTTGGGCTGCTCCAAAAGATGTAATTTTAAAAGTTGCTGGAATTCTTACTGTGAAAGGTGGAACTGGTGCTATTTTAGAATATTTTGGTGAAGGTGCTAGGTCGCTTTCTGCAACTGGTAAAGGAACTATTTGTAATATGGGTGCTGAAATTGGAGCAACTACTTCTACTTTCGGTTATGATGCAAGTATGGAAAGATATTTAAGAGCAACCAATAGAGATGATGTAGTAGATGCTGCAAATGAAATAAAACAGCATTTAACAGGAGATGCAGAGGTTTATGAAAATCCTGAACAATATTTTGATGAAGTAATTGAAATCAATTTATCGGAATTAAGCCCACATTTAAACGGACCATTTACGCCAGATTTAGCAACTCCAGTTGCTGAAATGAAAGAAAAAGCAGTAAAAAATGATTGGCCTTTAGACGTAGAATGGGCATTAATTGGCTCTTGTACCAACTCTTCTTATGAAGATTTAACCAGAGCTGCTTCTATTGTAGAAGATGCAGTAAGTAAAGGACTTAAACCCAAAGCAATTTTAGGAATTAACCCAGGTTCTGAGCAAGTTCGCTTTACTGCTGAAAGAGATGGTTTGTTGGATTCCTTTATGAAATTTGAATCCACTCGAATTTTTACAAATGCTTGTGGCCCTTGTATCGGTCAATGGGACAGAGAAGGAGCTAGCAAACAAGAAAAAAACACGATTGTTCATTCCTTTAATAGAAACTTTGCTAAACGTGCGGATGGAAACCCAAACACACATGCCTTTGTTGGCTCTCCTGAAATGACGGCAGCAATTGCAATTTCTGGGAGATTGGATTTTAACCCAATTACAGATACTCTTACTAACGAAAATGGAGAAGCCGTAAAATTAGCAGAACCAAAAGGAATGGAACTACCAGAAAATGGGTTTGCAGTAGAAGATAATGGCTATCAAGCTCCGGCGGAAAATGGAAGTAATATTGAAGTGGTTGTAAATCCTGAATCGAACAGATTACAATTACTAACGCCTTTCTCTGCTTGGGATGGAAAAAATATAATGGGAGCTAAACTCTTGATAAAAGCTGCTGGAAAATGTACAACCGATCATATTTCCATGGCGGGACCATGGCTCAGATACAGAGGTCATTTGGACAACATATCCAACAACTGTTTGATTGGTGCTGAAAATGCTTTTAGTGGGGAAACAAATGCTGTTGTTAGTCAGATTGACGGAACAACAGATGAAGTTCCAACTATTGCCAGACAATATAAAAAAGCAGGAATTACTACTATTATAGTTGGTGACCATAACTATGGTGAAGGTTCTTCAAGAGAGCATGCCGCAATGGAACCAAGACATTTGGGCGTAATGGCAGTT
>DUAL01000196.1:0-633 GCA_012960835.1 Flavobacteriales bacterium
TTTTCAGGGCGATAGATTAGATTCTTGGTATGATGATGCTCCAGGGCAATGGGATAGAATTTGGCTGATGCCAGGAAGTATTAATAACGAATTTAATTACGCTATTGTAAAAGAAGGAACAATTGGAATCCGTGCCGATACAGTAGGAAATAACGACCCAACAGCCATAATAAGCAATTGCATTATTGAAAATATGTCAGCCATAGGTATTTTAGGACAAGGAGCAAATTTAGAAGTAAACAATACAATTGTAAGTAGTTGCGGACAATATACTGTGGTTTGTAATATCGGTGGAGAATACGAATTTACTCATTGTACTTTTGCGAATTTTTGGAATTTAAATAACCGGACTACCTCCTCCGTTCTTTTGAATAATTTTTATGAAGATATAAATGGAGTAATTCATATTAGGGATTTGCAAAAAGCCAATTTTATCAATTGCATTATTGATGGAAGCCTAACTGAAATTGAGTTACAAAAAAATATTAGCGGAATATTTGATTATACTTTTGATCATTGTTTAATTAAGATTGACCCTACAATTGATACTGATAATGAGCATTACGAAAACACAATCATTAATCAATCGCCAAAATTTGTAGATAATACAGAAAGTGATTTTCATTTAACAGA
>DUAL01000196.1:643-18758 GCA_012960835.1 Flavobacteriales bacterium
TGGCGAAAATCCATTTGAGAATAGTAATCAAAATTATGATTTTCGCCCAAGAAAAGGTTCTGTTCTAATCGATGGCGGGGTTGTAATTCCCGGTATTAATGATGGACAGGATATGGATTTTAATCATCCGCCTTTATACTCTGGCGAAAATAGAGCCTTTGTTGGCGATGCGCCTGATATAGGAGCTTATGAGTTTGTGGATTAATCCTCTCTCAAAAAGTCAATGGTATCTACCCCATCTGCATAATCCCAAAGTTTGGGCTGCTGTGTTTGTCCAAATGGGATGTCATTTTTGGAAACCACACATTGCAGCTGCTGCTTATTTTCTGAAATAAAATCTTCTACCTTTTCTAAATCGGAATAATACTCATAATACAACATGGCAAGTGGCGATTGTAGGGAGGCATCTTCCTTTAAAAGCAAAAATCCGTTTTCAATAATTTCATGACTTCCCATCAAGTAAATAGCTTTATTATAATCGTAATTGTTAGCGTATTTCTTATGCTCCATTACATCCTGATAAGGATAAAATGCTTCAAATAATTGGTCTAAATCATAGTCCTTTGGCAAAAACAATTTAGATACATTTCTGCAACCCAAACCAAAATAAGCAAATACATCTTTGGCAAGTGCTTGTAGTTCTTGCTTGCTTTCTGTTCCATCTAAAATAGCAACCGACTTTCTATTTTTGCGGATTATTGTTGTTGCCTCTTTAAAATAATAATCAAAATACTTGGCTGACATATCAGATCCAGTGGCTATTACCGAATCAAATTGTTTGTCTTTCACATCAGTGGTAAAGGCAATTTTATCTTCAAATTCTGGGGCAATATCAATGAGTTTATCTATAATAAAAGGCAGTAGCGTCTTATCCTCAGAAGATAGTTTGATAACCGCCCTATTCCCTGAAATTAGTACAGAAAGAAAATCATGAAACCCCACCAATGGAATATTCCCTGCCATAATAATCAGCACATTTTTTGGCTTTAGGCTATCTGTTAAATGGTAAGGCGATAGCCAAGCATTCAGGTTTTCGCTTGTCAGCAGTTTTGCCCAAGCCCCTATAGCTGCTTTGGTGTTCTCCTCTGTAAACCAAGGATTTTTTATTTCTGCATCCTTTAACTTTTCTGCAAAATCATCAGTTATTTCATCTGAAAAAAAGTGGCCCAACTGACTAAATGCTTTTATTCTTTCCTCTAAGTTCATCATTTATTTATCTTTGTGCAAAAATAGATTTTAGATTTACATTTTAGATATTTAGTATACATTTTCAGGAAAATGAAAAAAATATTTTTTCTTACCCTTTTTTCAATACTAACCATTAGTGTTTTCTCACAAAAGGTATCCAAACAACTAATTGCAGAATATGAGGATACTCTAAAAGTAATGGCACATACCATCATGAATGGAGAGAATCAGACAGTTAAAACGGAAGCTAATAATGCTTTTATTTTCACACTGCAAGAAGTTTTACAATTTGAGCGTTCCTTTAACTATCCTTTTGATTCGCTTAAAACTATATCGATAAAAACATCCTCTGATAGTAAAGTTCGAATTTATACATGGCTACTGAAAAAGGATAACGGAAGCTATCAGTATTTTGGTTTTGTGCACTATAAAAATAAATCCAAAAAACGGTATGAGATTATAACACTAAATGATAATTCGGAAAACATAAGAAGGCCAGAAAATGAACAGCTCGACAATAATAATTGGTATGGCGCACTATATTACGATATTATCTACATCAAAAAGAAAGGTAGAAAATACTATACTCTACTAGGTTGGGATGGAAACAATGATATCAGTACAAAAAAAATTATTGATGTCATGTATTTTTCTGGCAGAGAGAAAATAAAATTTGGTGCATCCATTTTCAAAAAAGGGAAAACAACTACTAAAAGGTTTATTATTGAGTATAATGCCACTTCTACCATTAGTGTAAGGTATGAGGAAAAAGAGAAAAGAATTGTATTTGATCACCTGATACCAATGAGAAAAGATTTGGAAGGATTGCATGAATACTATATACCAGATGGAACTTACAATGCCCTGAAATATACAAATGGAAAATGGGAATTAAAAAATGATGTGGCAGCTAACAATCCTTCCTCCAAAAACCCTGCAAGAGAAAAGCCAAAAATGGGAATTACTCCTGACTAATTTCTTTTCTGTGGTAAATATCTACCGCAACAATTATAGCAATAAAGCCCCAGAAAGGGACGGCTAATTTGTCGATATCTAAAAAATTATTCAATAATCCGTGAATAAAATAGGTAGTAAGTGCTAAAAGGGTATAAAAGATAAGTCGTTTCAAATCGCCTTTTGGTAAAGTGTAATAAAGTTGCATCCCTTTGTAGTAAACCACTAACATCAAAATTAAAAAACTAATCATTCCTAAGATCCCTGATTCTGCTAATGGTCCTAAAAACTCAGAATGTGCATTTCCTAAATCGCCCTGATTGGTGCTGATTATTGTTTTCTCGCCTGACCTTTGGAAAGGAGCATATTGGAAGGCATAAGTACCAGGACCCCAGCCCACAATCGGCCTTTCTTTAAACATCCTGATGGCACAATTCCAACGGTTTATCCGCTCTAAATTAGAGGCATCTGTCGATATGTTAGAAACCGATTCTACATGTTTGCTCAATGTAGAAGAAGAATCTTGTGTGTTTTTTTCTAAACTCATAATAATGGAATTCCAAGAGAAAAGAAAAATGCTACTTCCAACTAGAACAAGAGCCACAAATTTACCAAACGAAATTCTGAATTTAAGTACAAAAGCAAAAGCCATTGCCCCAAGCAAACTTACCCATGCCGCCCTAGTATAAGACAGTACTAAGCCTAAAATCAAAATTGCAATTAAACCAATAATAACTCCCCTTCTTTTTTTGGTTGAAAACAAATAAAAAGCCATTGGAAGCAGCATAGCAATTACTGCTCCGTATCTAGTATGGTCCTTAAAAAAAGGATACATTACCAAGTGGGAAGATTCCAAATCGAAATGAAAAAGGGAATGCTTGTAAGAGGTAATTAAAATAACCACAGAAAGCGGAAGCACATAAAGCCAAAGCAGAGTACTTATATTTTTCTTTTGCTTAAAAAGTTGCGTACCTAAAAAATAAAATGCTACTATAAACCATAATCTGGAAATTAAAAACTTAAAAGAAATAAGTGGCATTTCACTACTTATTATGGTAAAACTCATCCAAATTAAATAAAAGAAAATGGCATTGGTAATCGGATAGGAAAGCATCTTTTTGTCTAACTTTTCTCCTGAAAGCAGTTTCAAAAAAAACAACAGTAAAACCCCAAAAAGTAGAGGCTCTGTAGGAACAAACATGCCAATTCCACCAAAATCCAAACTTTCTAAACTAAAGGAAAAAGGAGTGCAAAAAATTATCAGCAACAGTAATTTTTCCAAAGAAAAAAAAGCTAAAAAAACTATTGTTAAAACTATCGGTAAGAATCCGAGCCAAAAAAACTCATTAGCTAAAAGCACACTATTTACAATTACAAAAAGTGCAGTAAGAAATACAAGCTGATTAGATTGTATTTTCTTTAACATCTAGCTTTGTTTTGCGCGCTTAATTTGTTCTTTTAAAGCGATAAGTACTACCATAAAAAGTGCAGTAGAAAATGCAGAAACAACAACTATTAACCATCTGATAGGATAGCTTTTTTTGAGTGAAGGTCCTGCTGCATTCACTATGAATTTATGCTCTAGCTGTTCTTGAGCAGTAACTTTATGTTCATTCAATTTTTTCTGCACATAATTTAATCTACCTCTTGAATGTATTAAATTATCTCTTAAAGCACTATACTGACCACCATATTTTGAAAGAATCTCTAATTTCTTTGTAATAGCATTTGCAGCCGCATGATTGTTTTCAATTTTTGCTACTGCCCATTGCTCGTTTAATACTTCCGATTGAGATTCATAATCATTTATTCCTAATGCTCTAATTTTAGCAATTGAATCTTCCAGAACCTTTATTTCAGAAAGTACATAATTTCTATCTCTTATTAAGGACTGATAGCCCTGCTCGGCCATATTTTTTTGCAAATTATTCATTACCGTATCAATCAAAGATGCTATCTCATTAGCAATATCGGCTGCCATTTGAGGATTCTCATCCATTACAGAAATTCTGATAGAAGAAAATTTTGTGATTTCCGACTCTATATTCCCATCATATTTTTTCATTAAGGATGCGTAATGCTTTTCATTTGAAGTATCAATTTCATAATGATTAATCAAATCAAATTTTGTAACTACCCTCTGTTTAATATCGTTGGATTGTAGAATTTGCATCATATGCTCCAACTCATCCTCCTCTCCTATTTCTAAAAAGTCATTATACTCATTAAGCAATGCTTTTCCAGTAGACAAATTCATGGTGGGGAACAATATTACATCTGATTTGTATTTATTAGTTATAAAAAGGGAAACAACAGAGGCAATAATAGCAGCCACAAAAGAAATGGTAAGTATCTTTTTTCTCCATTTGTACAAAAGTACAAAAAGGGAAGTGTTATCTAAAAAGTTATTATTTGTCATTTTTTAATAATTTTTATTTTGGCGAAAATACATCTTTATTATTTTTTGTTCTTACTAAATATAGGAAAACCGTAGAAATTAAAATATTTTTTTACAAAAACTGCACCCAATAATGTCCAGAAAAAAATTGAAATAGTAGTAGCCATTGCCGCACCTTTTATACCATAAACAGGAATAAGATACCAATTTAATGTTATATTTATTATTGCAGTAAAAAACAAGATATTTCTAGAAGTGATTTGTTTGCCTGTCATATCCAATATGTATATTACAGCTCCAAAAAAAACATTTGTCATTTGCCCCACTGATAATATGATTAAAGCTTCTTTTCCCATGATTGTATTAAATTCACTACCAAAAATATTAAGGAAAAATCCAGAAAATAAAATAATAATAAGGAATATAGGTAAGCTTAATAAAAAAGTAAACTTTGAAGCAGATTGCACTGTGCTTGCAAGAGATTGCATATTTTTGTTATGATACAATTCTGAAATTTTCGGTCCAAGTATTGTGTTGGTGGCAAAAAGGATAAGTCCTGTAAGACCCGCAAGTTTTAGTGCAATGGTATAAATCCCTACCGAATATTGATTTTCAAAATATCCTAACATCAAAATATCTACCCAGCTCATCAGCAGAAAAAGTGAGCCAGATAAAAACATAGGAAATGACTCTTTAATCATTGCAGGAATAGGAATGTTTTCCCCAATAGGAGCATGTAGTTTATTAGCAGTTCTTAGCCATAAAATAATACTTAAAACCGAAAGAATAATTACACTAATAGTAAAAGTAAATACCCCAATGTTTTGCTCAGAATTATGTACAAAAAACAAACCAATTGCAGCCAATCCAAAAACAGAAAAGTTCTTAAAAAAGGAAAATAATTTTATGTTTTTAATGGCACGGAATGCCTCTGCATTGATGTGTAAAACAGAAAAAGGAATAATAATCAAAATTAGTAGTGGAATTATATCAGCTTTCCCATAAAAATCGAGATAGCCATTTGTAAAAAAAAGATATAATAAAAACGTGATTGTAATACTAATACTTAATACAACTCCAATCGCTTTTTTGTAAGTCTTTTTCAAACTTCCCCACTGCTGCTTAGAATTAAAATCGGCAAGCTTTTTTAACAAAAATGTGTCTAAACCCAAAATTGTAAAAACAGCTATTATACTAACTAATGTGAAAAAAGTGGAGAAAAGACCATTGGCTGATGGCCCCGCAAACTTTGCCAAAAAAAAGTGGAAGAAATATATAGCAAGCATCCCTCCTATCTTAAAAATAAGTGCAGAACTACCTTTTGTAAAAAGTTCAGAATTGGAAATTGTTAGCAGTAATTTATATATTTTCTCTTTCAAATTGCGTTTGTAATAAGTCAGTGGCAAATCTACAACAATCATAATGAAAAATATATATTTTTATTGCCTATGAAAATCGCAATTAACACACGCCTACTTCTTAAAGATAAATTAGAAGGAATTGGTTGGTATACCTACGAGATTGTAAAGCGTATGACCAACCAACACCCCGAACACGATTTTTATTTTCTGTTTGACCGACCATTTAGCTCCGATTTTGTTTTTGCAAAAAACGTAAAACCAATTGTTTTGGCTCCACCGGCTCGGCATCCTTTGCTTTGGTACTTTTGGTTTGAATTTTCAGTTTCCAAATTTTTACGCAAAAATAATATCGATTTATTCTTTTCGCCAGATGGGTATTTGTCCTTAAAAACAGATGTTAAAACTGTACTAACGATACATGATTTGAACTTTGAGTATTTCCCAGATCAATTACCTTTTTTAACAAGAAGATACTACCAATATTTTATGCCAAAATTTGCCCATAAAGCAAATACAATCATTACCGTTTCTGATGCTTCAAAAAAGGATATTGTAAATAAGTATGGTGTGGATAATTCAAAAGTAAAAACGATTTATAATGGCGCTAACAGAATATATAAACCCCTAGAAGAAAAAGAAAAACAAGAGGTGAAAGAAAAATACGCAAATGGCAAAGATTATTTCTACTTTGTTGGCTCATTGCACCCTAGAAAAAACATTATCAACTTAATGAGGGGTTTTAATCAGTTTTGTGAACAAACAACATCCGATTGCAAACTGCTTGTAATTGGTGAACCCATGTGGAAAAATGAGGAAACTAAGCAAGTATTTAAACAATTACAACACAAAGAGCGTATTCTTTTTCTAGGCAGAAAAGAAATAGAGGAATTAAGTCAAATTGCAGCATCTGCTCTCGCCCTTACTTTTGTCCCACATTTTGAGGGCTTTGGCATACCACTTGCTGAGATCATGTTTTGCCACAGGCCAATTATTACGTCTAACACTTCTTGTCTTCCTGAAATTGCAGGGAATACCGCTATTTATGCCAATCCTAATGATGTAAACAGTATTGCTGATGCCATGTCAGAAATGCATACAAATAAAGAAAAAAGAGAAGAACTAATTGAAAATTGTAAAATTAGAAAAAACAAATTTTGTTGGGATAAAGCAGCAAATGAAGTTTGGAATATTTTAGAGCAAAACCTTCCATGTTAAAAAATAGTTTCAGCAATAAAATAGAAGCCGGCTGTGATGAAGCAGGAAGAGGCTGTTTGGCTGGGCCTGTTGTTGCGGCCTCTGTTATTTTGCCAAAAAACTTTAAGCATCCTCTTTTGAATGACTCCAAGCAATTGAGTAAAAAAAACAGGGATTTATTAGAAAAAGTGATAAAAGAAAAAGCTGTTGTTTGGGGAATTGGAGTGATTTGGAATCAGGAAATTGATAAAATAAACATCTTAAATGCATCCATAAAAGCCATGCATAAGGCCATAGAAAAACTAAAAACAAAACCAGAATTACTTCTAATTGACGGGAACAGATTTCATGCGTTCAAAGATATCCCACACAAATGCATAATAAAAGGAGATGCAAAATACGCTTGCATTGCGGCAGCATCCGTATTAGCCAAAACTTACAGAGATAAACTAATGCAAAAATTACACTTAGAATTTCTCCAATTTGACTGGAAAAACAACAAAGGATATCCAACAAAAATTCACCGACAATCTATTGTTAATTATGGCATCACAAAATACCACAGAAAGAGCTTTAAACTTTTACCTTTGCAGCTCAAACTAAACCTTTAATGAAAAGCCAATATCTTAAAATCTTAATTTTACTGCTTTTAGTAAGTTTTATTTTCTTTTTTGGATACAAAAACTACAAACAATTATCAGATAAAAGCATCTCTCCTTTTGTGCTGATTCCAACTAACGCTTCTATTATTTTACAAGTGAATAATATGGAAGATTTTAGTAAAAAACTAAATGAATCTGAAATTTGGGAAAAGTGTATTTTATCGAAATATGGAAAAAGTTTACAAAGCGATATTTATTATTTGGACTCTTTAATTTTAATAATTAATCAATCCAAAAAAACAAAAATCAACACGGTCTTTTTCTCCACGCACAAATCCAGTTATAATGATGCCGCTATTCTATTTTCAACTACTCCTAGTAAAAGCATAAATTTAAAAGATTTTATGGCAAATATTTTACAAATAAAAAAAGAGGAAATTGAAACTCTCAGTTACGAAAATGAAAACATTTACGAATTAAATAGAAAAACAAAAAAATACTTTATAGCCGAAAAAGAAGGGGTGTTTTTCGGAAGTTCCTCAAAAATATTAGTGCAAGATGCCATCAGGCAATTTGGAGCAAAAAGCAACCTTTTAAGTAATTCTGCTTTTATAAAAGTACAGAATACCGTAAATAATAATGCCATTGCTAATTTGTATTATAATTTTAATAATCTACTTGATTTATCTACTATTTACAGCCAGGGAAAACAAAATAAAAATATTTTCTTGAATCACTTTTCTTCTTGGGCAGCAACCGATATATTTATAAAAAATAATTCTTTTTTTGCCAATGGTTTATCAGATGTCGGTTCTGGAAGCGACATATTTTTAACTGCTTTAACAAATCAAAAATCAAGCAGTCATAATGTTTGTGAAATTCTGCCACATAATACTTCCCTTGTATTTGAACTTTGCATTAGTAATGCCAAACTTTTTGCTGATAAAAAAAATACTTTCTTGCAAAAACACAATGCCTTTTACCAATGGGAAAAGAGAAAAAAATACCATGAAGAAAAGTATAATTTTGAAATAAATGAATTTTTGAAATATGTAGACAATGAGATTGGGGTTTTTAAAATTGCATCAACAACTAAAGATGATTCTGAGCAGAGTTATTCGTTTATTAAAGTTACAGATATACAGCAATCATCCATTTTTTTGAGTGGATTGGTTAACACAAATCTAAAATCGGAATATGATGGTTTGAGTATTTTTAATATTGCTGAACCTAAACTAATTTCTTTCTTATTTGGTGATATTTTTTCAGTTTCGGATAACTCCTATTTTGTAGCAATTAAGGACTATCTGATTTTCGGTAATAGTAGTGCCGCACTAGAATATGTGATTGATAATTATAGCAGTAAAAATACCCTAAGTAGTAGCAAACATTTTAAGAAATTCCAGCAGCAAATAGCAAGTAGAGCTAATCTTTTCTTTTACATCAATCCTGGGAAATCGGCTGATTTATTAAGCAATACATTAAATAAAAAATGGGGGGATTTATTTACTATTAATGAAGATTCTCTACAAAAATTTACTGCTTTTGCTTTTCAACTAAATGTAGGAAATCCACTGTTTCTGAATAACATTATTCTGTTTTATGACAAAGCGTATAAGGAAGAATTAAAACAAGAATGGTATGCGCAATTGGATACTACCTTTGCTATAAAACCCCAAATTATTTACGATTACACCACAGGAAAAGAGCAAGTATTTGTGCAAGATAATAGCAATAAAATCTATCTTTTTTCATCTAGTGGTGAAAAACTATGGGAGATAGAAATAGGCGAAAAAATAATAGGTAGTATTTCGCAAATTGATTTTTACAAAAACAAAAAATTACAAATATTATTTAACAGCAAAAATCAGTTATATATTATCGATCGCTTGGGGCGTTTTGTGGGAAATTTTCCAATTTCTTTGCCCATGAAAGCTACAAATCCGCATGCACTTTTTGACTATAATAAAAACAGAGATTATAGAATTTTAATTGCTGGAGAAGATGATATAGTTTATAATTTCAAAAAAGATGGAAGCCAAGTAAAGGGTTGGAAATACAAGGGAAATAAGGGATTAATTAAGGGTAAATTATCGCATTTTACTGTGCAAGGAAAAGATTATATTTTGTGCCCTTCAAAAGAAAAAGGAATAGTCCTTCTTGCTAGAAACGGCTCGGAAAGAGTAAGCTTTAATAAGGAAACAACTTTTACAAAACAGCCCTTGCAATTATATAGTGATGGCAGTATTTATACTATTACAAAGCAAGGGAAATTATGGAGGGGGAATGTTAATGGAAATGCTACTGAAATCCCACTTCCCAACTTAACAGAAAACTCCCTATTTATCATCAATAGTATAGATACGAAAACCAATAAAAAATTCATCTACACTAATGACAAAATGGTTTATGTGATGGATAATAAATTTGAGCTTTTACATAGCTTTGAAGCAGCAAATACCATTAAAGAAATTTCTACTTTCCAAGGGAATCTTATTGTTATTACCAGCAAAGAACTTTATGTATGGAAAGATGGCGCAATAAAAGAAGGAACGCCAATTATTACTGATGGATTTGCGCAGGTGGATGATATTGATAAAGATGGAAAATTGAACCTTATAATTAGTCGTAATGCTTTCCTTTACAATTTTGAGATTGAATAATTACCTTAAAAGGTAAGTCAATCGGAAATAAGGAATAAATGGATACTCCATTTTAGATATAGGAATCTGTACTCCTCCCATTATTAATACTGTATTTTTTCTATACATCAATTCTGCTGAAATTTGTGGCACAATATCTTCTTCCTTAGTTGGAAGATAAATAATTCCTGCATTTACTCCAGTATAAAATTTGTTGAGAAGTTCATAGCTGTAGCTAAAATTTATCCCAGAAAAAACAAATGAGGTTTGCACCTCAGCATAAAAAAGCGATTTCTCCCTAAAATAATAAGCTCCTACTCCACTTAAATAAGGTAGTCCATAAGAATGAGTAAAATATAATTTCTTTTGCTGAAAATCTCCTTTATCAAATCTACTCAAATCATATTTTTTAATCAAATCGATAAGTAAAGATGGGTATTTTGGATTGGTGGCATAGCCCGCTTTTTTTAAGCCTTTTGCCCAGGCTTTATAATTTGTAGGTGATAAATCAAAAAGAGAGGAGTATCTCTCCCTTTCTGTTAAAAACAGAGAATGGTCTCGATAGGAATCAGCCACTTTACTATACTTTCTGAAACACTCCCCTTTTTCATCATCATCTTCTATAATAGTTTCTCCATTCCAATTGTCATGGCATTTTATTCCAAAATGATTTTTTCCCTCTGTTGCCAATCTACTTTCCCCATTTCCTGATTCTAAAATTCCTTGTGCCAAAGTAATGGATGCCGGAATTCCAAATTGATTCATTTCAACAACAGCTATATCTTTATAGCTACTAATATAGACTTCTGCTTTGTTTTGGGGGAACAAGAAGAAGTTAGAGAATAGAAAAAGAGAAATAAATAAAATTCTAATCATACTTCAAAGATATTATTTTGTAGGTAAATTAAGTCCAAACCTTCCATTCATTCCTTTATTGCCTTGCAAACCTCCAGTGTGTATGGCGAGAATACTACTTCCTTTTTGGAAGTAATCTTTAGCTACTAAATCCAAAATACTGAATAGCATCTTTCCAGTATAGATAGCATCCAAAGGTATATTACGTTCTTTGTTAAAA
Organism: Flavobacteriales bacterium; assembly: GCA_012960835.1. Taxonomy (GTDB): domain Bacteria; phylum Bacteroidota; class Bacteroidia; order Flavobacteriales; family BACL11; genus DUAL01. Next base: position 12,058 of record DUAL01000196.1, read on the forward strand.
GATGTAATAAATTCTATCAATTCATCAGAAATTTTGGCATAGCCCTCAAAATGATAGTCTGTAATTAATTTCCAATTTTCCTTATTTGTCCATGTTGAAATATCCTTTTCTAATTGTTCACTTCCTTTGATTGCAGAAAATCCTAATACTTTTTGTTTTGCGACAGAAGAATTTACAATTCCAGAAATAGTACCGCCTGTACCAACTGCACAACAAATATAATCTTGGGGATCATTCGCTTCCAAAATTTCTGCTGTTCCCTGTATTGCCAACTCATTTGTTCCTCCTTCTGGAATAAAATAAAAAGAACCAAACTGTACTTTTAGTTTTTCTAAAAAATCAGGAGTCGTTTTTTCTCGATAATCTGTTCTACTCACATAATGTAATTCCATACCACTTTCTACTACAAAAGACAAAGTAGAGTTTAAAGGCAAATGCTCCTCTCCTCTTATAATCCCTATACTTTTAAAACCTTTTTCCTGCGCAGCAAAGGCAGTAGCAGCAATGTGGTTGGAATAAGCACCACCAAAAGTTAGTATTGTCTTAAATCCTTTTTCTTTTGCAGCTATCAAATTGTATTTCAACTTATACCATTTATTCCCTGAAATAAAAGGATGTACCTTATCTATTCGCTTAACAAACAAGCGGATTTTTTTCTGTTTTAAAATAGCCAATGATATTTCCTCAGTTTTGATTTGCATTCGTGCAAATATCGTAATTTTGCAAACGCTTATGAAACTATTTTCTAAAATACCACAACTTGAAAAAGAGGACTATTATTACTCCAAAGAAGGATACATTATCTTTACCGAAAAGTATCACTTAAAAAGGGGTTCTTGTTGTAATAATAACTGCAAACATTGCCCTTATAAAAAGGAAGAAAAAAAGAAAGAATATGAAAGATATTAAAGAGACAATATTAAGAGGAATACCGACTGAACTTCCTGCAAAAAGAGCATTAAACAAAAATATTAGTCATGCGCCTAATAGAAAAGATATTCTAAATAAAGAGGAAAAAAGGTTGGCTATTCGTAATGCTTTGCGTTATTTTCCTAAAGCAATGCATGCCGTATTAGCGCCTGAATTTGCTGAGGAATTAAAAACTTACGGCAGAATCTATATGTATCGTTTTATGCCTGACTATGAGATAAAAGCAAGGCATCTGGAAGATTTTCCGCACAAAAGTAAACAAGCAGCAGCACTGCAAATGATGCTATCCAATAACCTAGATGCTGCTATTGCACAACATCCTGAGGAATTGATTACTTATGGTGGAAATGGGGCTGTATTCCAAAACTGGGCACAGTACCTATTGTGCATGCAATACTTAGCCGAAATGAATGATGAGCAAACATTGGTTTTATATTCTGGTCATCCAATGGGATTATTCCCTTCACATAAAGATGCTCCTAGAGTTGTGGTAACAAATGGAATGATGATTCCTAACTATTCCAAAGCTGATGATTGGGAAAAATTCAATGCTTTAGGTGTTACCCAATACGGACAAATGACAGCAGGTTCTTTTATGTATATTGGTCCGCAAGGAATTGTACACGGAACTACAATTACCGTACTAAATGCGGCACGAAAAATTGACCCAAAAGCTGAGGATTTAAGTGGTAAAATATTCATTACTGCAGGTCTTGGAGGAATGAGTGGCGCACAGCCAAAAGCAGCTGTAATTGCAAAAGGAGTCTGCATAGTTGCAGAAGTTAATCCCAGGGCCACTTACAAAAGACACGAACAAGGTTGGGTGGATGAAGTGTACAAAGATTTAGATGAATTACTAGATAGAGCTATTGAAGCAAGAACAAAAAAAGAAGCGGTTTCTATAGCGTATGATGGAAATATAGTTGACCTCTGGGAAAGAGTAGTTGATCGTAATATTTATATAGAAATTGGTTCTGACCAAACTTCATTACATAATCCTTGGGCAGGTGGTTACTACCCTGTTGGAATGAGTTATGAAGCTGCAAATGAAATGATGGCAAACAATCCTGAGCAGTTTAAAAAGGAAGTCCAAAAAACATTGGTTCGCCATACCAATGCAATCAATACTTTAAGCAAAAGAGGAATGTACTTTTTTGATTATGGAAATGCTTTTTTACTAGAAGCAAGTCGTGCAGGTGCCAACATCCTAAATGAGAAAGGAGATTTCAAATATTCGTCTTATGTGCAAGATATTATGGGGCCTATGTGTTTTGATTATGGCTTTGGACCATTCCGTTGGGTTTGCGCTTCCAATGACGCTAAGGATTTAGCAATAACAGATAGAATTGCTTGTGAAGTACTAGAAGAAATTATTAAGCACTCCCCTGCTGAAATTAAATTGCAGATGAGCGATAACATCAACTGGATAAAAGCAGCAGGAGAAAATAAAATGGTAGTCGGTTCGCAAGCCCGTATTTTATATGCGGATGCACAGGGGAGAATGAAAATTGCAGAGGCCTTTAATAATGCGATTGCTAGTGGTGAGCTTTCTGCTCCTGTCGTTTTGGGGCGTGATCATCATGATGTGTCAGGAACGGACTCTCCTTACAGAGAAACATCCAATATTTATGATGGCTCACAATTCACGGCCGATATGGCAATACAGAATGTTATTGGTGATAGTTTCAGAGGTGCTACTTGGGTTTCCATCCACAATGGTGGTGGCGTTGGCTGGGGTGAAGTAATCAATGGTGGTTTTGGGATGTTATTAGACGGTAGTGCTGATGCTGACAGAAGATTAAAATCCATGTTATTTTGGGATGTTAATAATGGGATTTCCAGGAGAAGTTGGGCAAGAAATAAAGAAGCTAACTTTGCCATTGAAAGAGCCATGAAAATGAATCCAAACCTTAAAGTTACAATGCCTAATACTGCTGATGATGATTTGATTGAAGGATTGGATTTATAGTTGGATACATAAGATTTGTGAAAATCTGAAATTTCATAAATATTAATTTTATCTATTATTTGTAAAAAAACTCATGTATAAAAAATTATTTTTCTTAGCTTTAACTTGCTTATTACTTAAATCCTGCAAGGAAAACTGCTATTTTTTCCTCAGAGTTATACCTTTTTCTTATCTTTCTTTTTAGTTCCTTAATGAACTTCATTGCATTTTCTTTTTCTTTCATTTTTATTAAATCTAAAGGGTTAAAATTAATAAAAACCATATACTAACTTTTTAAACTAAACAGTCCACTTTGGCTTGACTGATTACAACCAACAACTAAAAATCAAAATCTAACATCTAACTACTAAAATCTAACATCTATCTTTTATCTTTGCCCAATGCGTTTTTTTATTGAATTATCTTACAGTGGCAGTAATTACCATGGCTGGCAAATACAGCCAAATGCCAATACTGTTCAAGCCGAGCTGAATAAGGCACTTTCCACTATTTTGAATAATGCCATTTCAGTAGTTGGGGCTGGGCGCACAGATTCTGGCGTTCACGCCAGGCAAATGTTTGCCCATTTTGATGTAGAGATAGAAGTTGAAATTCCTCTACTCATTACAAAACTCAATGGTTTTCTACCAATCGATATTGCAATACTCAATATCTTTAAAGTAAATGAAGATGCCCATTGCCGTTTTGATGCCATCAGTCGAACTTATAAATATTACATTACCAATAAAAAAAGCCCATTTAATAATAATGTTTATTTTCATTATAAGAGTTTGGATGTAGATGCCATGAACTTGGCTTGCAAACATCTTTTAGGAAAACAAGATTTCACTTCCTTTTCCAAACTACATACCCAAACCCACACCAATGATTGTGATTTGATGTTGGCTAATTGGGAAAAGAAAGACGATAACTTAATTTTTTCCATAAAATCCGATCGATTTTTGCGCAATATGGTTCGTGCTATTGTAGGGACTTTGCTAGAAGTAGGAGAAGGTAAAATAACAAAAGATAAAGTAAAAGAAATAATAGAGAAGAAAGATAGATCTCAGTCGGGCGTTTCCGTTCCAGCACATGCTCTTTTCCTAACTAATATTGAATATTTTGAAAAGATAATGTAACAATTCGTTAATTTGACAATGAAACAATTAAAAACCAATAACTGTAAATCACAACCCAATTTATGTCCAAAACAGGAGAAATATTAGATTATAGCTTGCTAAAAAGGGTGATGGTTTTTTCTGAACCCTACAAATCACAGATGTGGCTTACTGCTACCTTTGCTATTTTGTTGGCTTTTCTGGCGCCATTGCGCCCTTTACTTATCAACTATGCACTGGATGAGTATATACTTATTCCCAATCTGGAAATGTTGTTCCAAGTCACCATTTTAATGATTGCTATTTTAGCGATTGAAGCCATTGTTCAGTTTTATTATATCTACTATGCTGCTTGGATCGGGCAACATGTTATTCAGGATTTAAGAGGTAAAATATACAAGCATATTGTAAGTCTGAAACTTAGTTTTTTTGATAAAACTCCTATTGGCACAGTGGTTACTCGTACCATTTCTGATATTGAAACCATTGCCGCTATCTTTTCGGAAGGACTGCTTATCATTATTGCTGAACTTTTAAAAATTGTAGCGGTACTTGCTGTTATGTTTTATACGGATGTAAAACTTACTATTGTTTCTTTGGCTTCCATTCCCTTACTCCTTATTGCGACTTCTTGGTTCAAGCGTTCCATTAAGTCTGCTTTTCAGCAGGTACGCACGCAAGTTTCTGTTATGAATGCCTTTATTCAAGAGCATATTGTGGGCATGAATATCGTTCAAATTTTTGTTCGAGAACAAGCAGAATATCAAAAATTCAAAAAGATTAACAAAGCACATCAAGATGCACATTTGCGTTCTATTTTATATTATTCTATCTTTTTTCCAGTGGTGGAGATTTTATCGGCTTCTTCTATTGGACTCATTATTTGGTGGGGAGGTAGCGCTATTCTATCTGGGCAAGAGGTGACTTTTGGGGAATTGGTAGCTTTTATTTTGTATATCCACATGCTTTTTCGTCCTATTCGTCAATTGGCAGATAGGTTCAATATTTTGCAAATGGGTATTGTGGGTTCCGATAGGGTTTTTAAAATATTGGATACCAACCAGAAAATTCAAGATAATGGCGATTTAGTTTTGGAAAATGTAAAAGGAGACATTAGTTTCCAGGGTGTGTTTTTTGCTTACAATAGAGATCAATGGGTTTTAAAGGGTATCAATTTTGATATTGAGGCGGGGAAAACCCTGTCACTTGTTGGCGAAACGGGTGCTGGCAAAACTTCTGTTACCAATGTACTCAATCGTTTTTACGATATACAAAAAGGAAGTATAAATATTGACGGATATTCCATTGAAGATGTAAAGCTGACCTCATTGAGAAAGCAAATTGCTTTCGTTCAGCAAGAAGTATTTTTGTTTTCCGATTCCATTTTTAATAATATCACCCTTTATGATGAACACATAAGTATTCAAAGGGTGGAAGATGCTGCCAGACAAATAGGAATCCATGAATTTATTAGCACTTTGCCAGGAGGTTATAATTATTCTGTTGGAGAAAGAGGAGTTACTCTTTCTACTGGGCAAAGGCAATTGATTGCTTTTTTGAGGGTGTATGTCCGCAATCCAAAAATTTTAATTTTAGATGAAGCTACTTCCTCAATAGACACAGAAACAGAGCAATTACTACAGAACGCATTAGAAAAATTAGCCGTCAATCGTACCCTTATTATCATTGCCCACCGCCTTTCCACAATAAGAAATGCCGATAAAATTTTACTTTTCAAAGATGGTGAAATAATAGAGCAAGGCAGCCATAATTATTTGATGGAGCAAAAAGGAATTTACCAAAGAATGTATAGCACCCAACAATTTGTTAATAAATGAGCACATAAGAAAAAAAATATAGAATTATTTTTTATAGTATTTTATCTGCTTTATTGTTAATTTTGTATCGTGAAAAAGATTAACAATATCCTATTTTTTTTACTGCTTTTTTGTCAAAGTAGTTTGGCGCAAATTACAATTGATAAAACTACTCCTTACGATTCTCCTACATGGCTAGTCAATAATATTTTGTTGGGCGGAGGTGTGGTTGCATCCAATCATTCTTATCAAGGTGATAGCATGCAAATCGGCTTTTTTAATGCTATAAACACATCCTTAGGACTCGATAGTGGAATTGTAATGGCTACTGGCGATATCGATTTACTAGATCCCAACTTTACGGGTTTTGGCGCTAATCCTCCCAATACAGTAATGGATACCGATTTACTAGTAGTTGCTAATTCTGTGCCACCACTTATTGGTCAAACTTTTTTAGTGTCTTCCATTAATGATGTAGCCATTTTAGAGTTCGATTTTATTCCTACTTCAGATACCGTTAAGTTCCGATATGTTTTTGGCTCACAAGAATATTTTGGTTTTGAAAACACCCAATACAATGATGTATTTGGTTTCTTTCTTTCGGGTCCTGGAATCTCAGGCCCTTATTATGCTCCACCAATTACACCAGGAATACCAAATCCATTTGGTTCGATTAATCTAGCTATTGTTCCAAACTCAAATCCACCACTACCAATTACAATCTCATCTATTAATAGTGTTACTCCTATAAATCAGCAATATTTTGTAGATAATTCCTCTCTTACTTTTATTGGGGATGCAGACGGATACACTACTGTGTTTACAGCTGTTTCTGAGGTTCAATGCGGACAAAGCTATCATATTCGACTTGCCATTGCAGATGGTTCC
>DUAL01000197.1 GCA_012960835.1 Flavobacteriales bacterium
ATTGGCTTACCAGTAATTATCCTGCACAACATCTGGACTTTTGATGTGTTAGGATTTGTAACCTTTATTGGTTGGATATCAGTAGTAAAAGGAGTAGTTCGCATTGCGTTTCCTTCCTTTGTAGTCAAAAAAATGGAAGGTTATAATAGTGAGTCAAAAGTATGGCTCATTATAGGGGTACTAATTGGTGCAGGACTTATGTACTGTGGCTATTATCCTTATTGGTGTTAATAAATGAATAATAATCATAACAATAGATTATTTATCTTGTTTCTATCAATGGGAACTGGTATAGGAATCATTTTTGGAGTCTCATTAGGAACCGCTTTTGATAATATTGGACTTGGTATCTCCTTAGGAATAAGTTTTGGAGCAGGACTAGGAATTCTTTTCTGGTCTGTATTGAAAAAGAAAGATATTGAAAAGTAAGAATCATTGCTCAAATTCTTCTTTTAACAATAATAGTTTTTATTTTTGCAATTGAATGATAGAAGAAAAACCTAAAAAAGAACCTGATTACTATATTGGAGTTGGATTATGCTTTGGTGTAGCATTTGGTGCACTTTACGACAATATTGGTTTAGGAATCGCTTTAGGTTTGGTTTTTGGAGTAGCTTGGCAACAAAACGCAAAGAAAAAAATATCTAAAAAGCAGGAACTTCCTCCAAAAAACAATTAATATTCTTTTCATAATCCATTTTGCAACAAAAATGTTGCATTCCATTAGTTACCACCAAAAACTGAACCTTTAATTTAAAATTATATTTTGCAATCTGGTTAAAAGTATCTTGGGTGATTTTAACATTTGGCGCCTTGCATTCCACTATCATTTTTGGTTTTCCATCAGTAGTATAAAGAACAATATCTGCTCTTGTTTGCATGGAATTATATTTTACCACTTGCTCCACTCCCATCAATCCTATTGGGTAATTTTTCTCGGTATTTAAATAATGAATAAAGTGTTGACGCACCCACTCTTCTGGGGTCAAAACAAAATATTTTTTTCTTACTACATCAAAAACTTGTGTAGTTCCTTCAACTAATTTAGTTTTGAGGGCTACTTTTGGCAGGCATAATTGAGGCATTTTCATAAAACAAAATAAGTGAAATTTCAAGACATCCTAACCTCTATTGATAACAAAGTCTATCATCCTGTTTATTTTCTTTGTGGGGAAGAGCCTTTTTATATAGATAAAATTACAGATTATATTACAGATAATGTTTTAGAGGCGCAAGAGAAAGAGTTTAATCACTCTGTGCTTTACGGAAAAGAGGTGGATATAGCACAAATAATTGCGGAGGCAAAACAATTCCCATTTGGCTCCACCCATAGAGTAGTAATTGTAAAAGAGGCGCAAAACATCAAAAACATAGAGGATTTGGAAAGCTATTTGAACAATCCTCAACCCTCTACTCTTTTGGTGATTTGCTACAAATACAAAAAACTGGACAAGCGAAAAAAGTTTACAAAAACCTTAGTAAAAAAAGCTTTGCTTTTTGAAAGCAAACGACTCTACGATAATCAAGTCCCAGATTGGATTGCAAAGTATTTGACAGAAAAAGGACATAAAATTGAAGAAAAGGCCAGCTTTATGTTGGCAGAATTTTTAGGAACTGAGCTTGCCAATATCAGCAATGAATTGGATAAATTAACGCTAATTGTAAAAAAGGAAGAAAAAATTACTGCCGGTATTGTTGAGAAAAATATCGGTATCAGCAAGGACTATAATATCTTTGAATTTCAGCAAGCTTTGGGGAGTAAAAATATCCTAAAATCAAACCAAATAGTCAATCATTTTTCTGCCAACCCAAAAGCCCATCCACTTGTAGTAACCTTAGGAATGTTATTTTCCTTCTTTCAAAAAATAATGACATTCCACAGTTTAAAAGATAAAAGCAAAAATTCTGTGGCTACCGAGCTAAAAGTTAATCCCTATTTCGTTCAGCAATACAACAGGGCAGCACATAACTATTCTCAAAATAAATTATTCGATATTTTTACCCTACTTAAAGTATATGATTTAAAGTCAAAAGGGGTGAATAATACCAGCACAAATGATGGCGAATTACTAAAAGAGTTGGTATATAAAATACTGCACTAATTTCATTACATTTGCCACCAATTTTTTAACATGAAAAAACTACTTTTCTCAACTTTAATATTATTATTTACAACTAGCATTTTTGCACAAAACGGAACCATCAGAGGTTTTGTGTATAACAAAGAAAGTGGAGAGCCAATCATTTTCTGTAATGTTTCCCTTAAAGGAACCACTATGGGCGCTCCATCAGATGTGAATGGCTTTTTTTCTATTGCCAAAGTGCCGGCTGGTGATTATAAAATAATCATTACTTATTTGGGTTTTGACTCCTTACAAGCAAACATACATCTTGCAGCTGGTAAAATTCTAACAAAAAAGTTTGAACTTACTGAATCGAGCATACAATTGGGAGAAGTAAAGGTATCGGCAGAACGCCAAGAAATGAAAACGGAAGTAAAAGCTGCCGTAATTAAAATAACGCCAAAAGATTTGGAGATGATTCCTACCATTGGTGGCGAGCCCGATTTGGCGCAATATTTGCAAATTGTACCGGGAGTAGTTTTCACAGGCGACCAAGGCGGACAACTCTATATTAGGGGTGGATCTCCTGTTCAAAATAAAGTTTTACTGGATGGAATGGTGGTATACAGTCCCTTTCATTCCATTGGTTTATTTTCTGTTTTTGATACTGATATTATCAAAAATACAGAAGTTTACACTGGCGGTTTTAGTGCAGAATATGGCGGTAGAATATCTTCCATTATGGATATTAAAACCATTGACGGAAACAAGAAAAATTTTGAGGGAAAATTTTCTGCAAGTACTTTTGGCTCCAAACTAATTATGGAAGGTCCATTAAGTAAAACTGGAAAATCATCTTTTGTATTTTCAGGAAAAACTTCTTACTTAAACAAAAGCTCCGAACTTTTTTACAAACATCCAATACTCTCTTTTGATGAAAAGGGCTTGCCTTATTCTTATACCGATTTGTACGGAAAATTTTCTTTTCATGGAGGAAATGGAAGCAAACTAAACATCTTTGGCTTTAATTTTACCGACCAAGTAAACTAC
>DUAL01000198.1 GCA_012960835.1 Flavobacteriales bacterium
TTTGAGCTTTTGAACATTTGCTTCATATTGGTAACTTTTGATACATCCCATTGACTTATATCTTTGGTAAATTGAGATTTTGCAAATATGTTGCTCATATTAGTTACTTTACTAGTATTCCAATTGCTAATATTGCCATTAAATTTTTTATGATCTGCAAACAGTCTGCTCATGTCGGTAACCCTAGAAACATCTAAGATATTTAGATCGCATTTTTCTCCGTTTATAGAAATTAGACCGAGGACCGCACCATTTATATCTTCATCAATACAACTCAAAGTTCCATCTGCATTTTTTGGAAAATCTACTATTGAGTCACCTATTAATAACCCGTATCTTTTCATTTCCATTTTTACATAATTACCCTTTATATTGTTTATAAAAGTCCTCACTTGTTTAAACATGTTCTTCCGCAACAATTTATTTGTCTGACTAGTATCTTTTCCTGTTATTAGTGTAGACACCAGGCCCTTCCCCATTTCACCTGCTACGGAGCCTTCTTTCTCAAAATTACAGGCCATGAGTTTTTTGAATGTAGGCTCTGTATCATACATTTCAACAGGCTCACTTCCTTCAGGGCAAAATTCTTTATAAAAGTTAATTATTTTTGTTTCGGAATCTGTGGTGTATAAAATTTTGTTTGAACTTTCATATCTTAGAATCACAAATCGTCTTTGTATCATTTTCTATCCTCTATTTAATTATTTAAAGTTATTTTTTCTTAGTAGTTTCTGTAAACAACTTTATGCGGAAACTTATGTCTATCAGTAATATTAGCTTTTTTCCCGTATTGAGCAATAAAGGCTTTTGCCTCTAATAGATCATCTGAAGTAAATAGTAATTGATGACTGTAGCCTTGGGCATTTTTAACTTCGTATCTTTCTTTTTTTGCCATTCTCTTTCTCCTTATTATTCTACGTATTTTCCTTATTCTTTCTGTCTTAACTTTTTCTTTACATTCCCCATCTGTCTCATGGCATGTTTAAGCTGTCCTGGTGCAGGGTTGCTATATAATTTTTTACATTCCCCATCTGTCTCATGGCATGTTTAAGGTGTCCTGGTGCAGGGTTGCTATATAATTTTTTGGCTTTTTCATACAATCCCTCACGTACAAGTATGCGTCCCAAATCTACATATGATTCATGGTTTCCCAACTCTAGAGCTTTTGTGTATAGCTCAATTGCTTTATTTACATCTTTGTCAACTTTATCAGTTTTATAATTCGATAGGCCAGGATCATAATAATATGCAACTTTGTTAATTGCAGGCGGGTAATTTTGGTCGGCAGCTTTTTTAATATACATATATGCGTTGCCAGCATTCACATCACCTTTTCTTACTAGCGCAAGACCATGAGTATATTGTGCCGGCGCATAATTTTGATCAGCTGATTTTTTATACCACTTATAAGCAGCTGAGTTATCACGCATATCTTTGAGGGGAGAAAAGTATTTGTATTTTTTTCTTGTTGTGTCATTTATTAAACCCATATTATATTGAGCTAACGCATTCCCATATTCAGCAGGTGCTCTCCATACCTCTGATGCTTCTACATACTCGTCATTGTCCTGGACTTTTACGGGCTTTTCATCAATGTAGAAATAAATAGAGAATGTAATAAGTAGAAGTATAAAAGGGGCTATGTGTAATCTTGTTTTATATTTTCTATTTTCATTAGTATGCGTATCATTAGTAAGCATAAGGCCTACATATGAAGCAAAAATAACAACAATAATAAATGATAAAAACAAAGCAAATGCTTCACCACTAATACTAGGTATAAAGAAATAAAAAACCCCTGTGACAAATGCAAACATCTCCGAGAAAAACCCTCTACCTAAAACTTTAAAGTAAAGATCTGCTAAGGATTGATCAATCGCACTAATACCATTAAAAGGATTATTAAAAAGAAATAAATATACAAGCAAAAAAATCACTAGAGCGAAGTCAGCATATATGCTATAAGTCGACTTGTAATTGTTCATAAGGTAAGTGATTAACACATATATGGCAGAAATAATGTAATAGATCAGTGGTAGTCCTAAAAGATACACCAATAAAAAAACTGATACAGAGCCTAAAATATATGGAGCCCCTATATTTATATCTCTGTCTGATTTAGCCTCACTCTCTTCATTATTGGCATTAATATAGTACAACAAATACTTTTGTAGTGAAAAAGCCATAATGGTAATTAACAAGTAAGGTAAATGTGAATAATATAAACCATATGAACCTGGGTAGCCAAAAGAGGAAAACCCGCCAAATGTATAAACTGGTTTTGCAATAATAATTGTTGAAAGCAATATAAGTGTAGCAAAAAATCCTGTTTTATGTCTAATGGAAAAATCACCATCTCTTATAATTAAAAAACACCTGATAAAAAATAGAATCAAACTCACTGATATTATCAATTCCATGAGTAAAATGTCTATTATAAAATCAAACTCAAAATCCGCATTAAAAATACCAACAAACCAAATGACAAAAAATACGCCCAGGATTGGTGCCACCAAAGGACCCATAAACATCGCCGCAACGATTAGTATCGTGATACCCATGAACGAAAAATCCATGCTCGTATCCACATAAAAGTAAGAATGAAATTTTATTGATAAAAGTGCAGTAATTAAAGAGCCATATATAAGGTAATTTGTATCAATTTTTTCTGTGTTGTGCCACCTATCATCAAAAGTATGAATTGACGCCTCGCCTACCTTTCGCTTAGTGGACTCTATGATAGGAGCTAGTATTGGACCTGATTCATTAAAAAGATGCTTTAACACTGCTAAAGCGCTAGTGACAAACATAATAATAACAACTAAATAATGAAATAAATAAACAGAAAATAAATTAACAAAGAATATCGAAAAACCAATTAAACCAACAGTACCAATAAAAGCCGACCATATGCCACTCTTCCAATATGGTTCTGATAATAACCAGGCGCCCCACGCACTTACTATTAAATATACAACAATTTCACTAACGTCGAGAGAGTAATAAAGTCCAATTCCTACCGAAATATTACTCCATTGCGAAATATTACTCCATTGTTCTAAATTCTCTCCACCTACAATGACAAATGTAGTGGGGATTATCATG
>DUAL01000199.1:0-16547 GCA_012960835.1 Flavobacteriales bacterium
GATTTGTATTCCCCTCTAAGGCCTCCACATAATAACAAAACCGACCATTTCCATCTGTATATTCAACCACATCATCTTGGTAAAAGTAGCTAGAATTACCCCCTGTAAATGTAGCTAAAGGTATAGCGGAGAAATCACCTCTGTTAACCGAACGATAAAGATTATATACTACATCATCACCAAGCCAACCATCATAATCGTTAAACACAATGTCATTTGTAAAATCTTTATTCGCTACAGATTCAATCAGAATAGATTGCGCAAAAGAAGTATCAACAGCAAATTGAGTACTTCCTACATAAAGTGTTACCCCACAGGTATCAACAGGATAAATATGATAATTATAATAATTGGAGGAGGTATTTACATTGTAATCCATATAACTTATCTCTGATTGTCCATTGAAAGGGATCTTAGCAATATCTGAAAATATATTTTCATCTCTTGTTGATCTTAACACTCTATAATAATCAATAACTGCAGAATTATCTACATGACAACTAAGCTCTATGGCTTCTGTTTCATGATCTACACTTGTATTACTAACATAGTTAAATAGTGGTTTAGGGAACAGATCTGCATTTACGCTAACAACATTAGAATAGGAAGCAATAGTTGAATCGGAATTGTAGGCCACCACCAATACATCATATACCGAACCAGAAGCGATATTGGGTAAGATATAATTATTCGATCCAATAGTAAATCTTTCTTCTGTATTAATCGTTCCGCCAGAAGCTGTATATTCTGTAATCATCACATTAAAATGGCTTAAATTTCCTACCATATTGGTATAATCGTTCCAATTAAAATAAATACTGTATTCACAAACATTCAAAATAGAAGATAGATAGATGGAATTGTGTGTTAAAGATGTGCCGCTTGCATTATAACAACTATCAAGCGCACGAATCCTAAAAGTTTCAGACATACCAGTTGCATTTGAAGTATTATAAGTATAAGTATTGCTCAAAGAACCAAAAACAGAATCAATTGTAATCCAAGCCCCAAATTCATCTAATATATAAATAGCAAAAACATGCACATCTAAAGAAGTGCTGGTCCAACTGATTACTGATTGACCTGCTGTTACTGTTACCACTTCAATTACAGGATTGTTTGGGCTAATAGTATCTTGCAAATTAGCACCATCTGTTGATGAGTTTGAGACACATCCACTGGCATCATCTAATGCGACATAAAATGCTTGATAAGAACCGCAAGTTTGTGCAGGAAACTGAAAAGTAGTATCAGGTGTTAGACCAACATTCACCCATGCTCCACTACCATTTTTTGCATAAACAGTGTAAGTTGCTGCTGAAGTAGTTAAAGCCGGATTATGAATTTGATTCCAAAGCAAATCTCCAATAGTGGAAGATGCAATGGGTATTACATCTAGTTTTATAGTTTTTAAAGTATCAGAAGGGTCAGAAATTCCGGCACAATCCGATTCTGATGTTATATAATAATAAACAGAAGCGGCATCTGCTCCTGCTCCGCTATGCATATAGGTTTGTATAGGATAGTTCACATCAGCCAAAAATGTAAAAGGACCATTTTGATTTGCAGAAGAAAAAATATGGTAAATAGTAGAAGTAGTAGCAGTTGCCAAATGTTCCCAACTTAAAGTAACGTCTCCACTAGCATCAACTGAAACACACCTAATATCAGGTGGTTGATCCGTAGGTGCAGCCAAGACTTCAATAGAAATGGTAGCAATGGTAATAGCAGGTGCCGGACAAAAATCATCATACACTTTAATAAGGAAAGTATAAAGATTAGAAAAGGTATTACATCCTACATTGGAAGCGATATGACTACAATTGGTTTGCCATTCAAAAACACCACTAACAGTGGTTGGTGCTGAGAAAGGCGGAACAATTCCTGCCCCATTATTAAAGGTTGCACAAGGCGGATTCAAACAAGAAGTGGTAGTAATGTAATCAGAAGCAAACTGACCACCAGAAACTTCCAATGTTAAATCCTGTGGGGAGCCATTAGCATAAATATCATTATCAGTTCCTGTAATATTAAAGGCTACAAAATCGCCTGCATATACAGTTGTGTTATATTGAGTCCCTCCATTAAAAGGAGGATTCACTACTGGCTTGTTATTTGGGGCACCACCAGCCATATTTGGACAAGCAATAAGAATTACTTGTATTTCCCTAAATATTTCTGATACTAACTGCCCACATTTATATGCGCTTACCTTTATACAGGTTACAAAGTTCCCTGATGTTACTGAATTATAAGAAATCTCCCCTGTTGTAGGGTCTAATGTTGGATTTCCTGGTATTTGACTATTAATTGTATAAGGAGCCAAAAATGGAATAATACTTGGTACCCCTGGAGCATATCCTTGATCGATAGGGTCGCCCCAAGAATAAACTATTTCGTCTAGCTCAGGGTCAGAGGCATTATGGGAATATGAAAAAGGATAGCCAGTACAAATAATTGTTTTTGGCTGCTCATTAAACTGAGGAGAAGAATCGAAACAAGGGGATGTATTTTCTGGAGTTGCACTTGGAGGAATAGTATAAGGATACATTATAGCCCTAAGGGTAAAACCATAACTGTCAGGATTAATAATATTCACAATAGCTGCATTCCTACAGCAACTACCCCACCAAAAATGCCATCCAGTAGCTGGTGGTATCCCAGGTAAATTCACGGGTTGCGACTGGTATATCCATTCCTCTACAGACCCTTGCTGAGGGTTTAAACAATCCATTTGCGGATTTCCACTATTGGTAGGATCACATGCTGGAGAAATATCTGTATTAGAAATCCAGTCTAACTGCATGGAAGAAATGATAGGATGATTTGTGGATAAGGTTATAGGATTTGTACTTAAATTTACCCCATTACAATCTCTATACACCTTCATGGTAAAAATATACATCCCTTGTGTAGATCCTGATTTAACACATTCCCAAGTTATTTCCCCACCCATTAAATGGGAAGCCTTGATTTGCGTAAAAGATAGTGTAAATAATAACAGAAGAAAAACTACTTTTTTCATTTTTTTTGATTTAACGGTTACAAATTTAGCAATAATTATGTTCCCTACAAGAGTAATGTATAAAAAACTTATTCACCCAACATCTTAATAAACGCTAAAAATTAGATAAGGTTTCCTAAATAAAATTAGTAATTCAGTGATTAAAAATCAAAATTATTTAGATTGTTTTTAACCCTTTTAAAGCCCTCAGTCAATTCTTCCATTATTTCTTGCACCGATTTTATCTCATTTATTTGTGCAGATACTTGCCCAATTTCTAATTCCCCTTCAATCAAATCGCCCTCAAAAATTCCTTTTTTTGCCCTACCTCTTCCAAGCAATATTTTCAACTCTTCTGGAGTTGCTCCTTTTTTATAAGCATCAAATATTTTGGTATAAAAAGGGTTCTTCAAAAGCCGAACGGGAGCCAATTCTTTTAGGGTAAGAATGGTGTCATTTTCTACTGCATTAACAATTGCTTTTTTGAAATTAATATGGGCAGAACTCTCTTTGGATGCTGCAAACCTGCTTCCAATTTGTACTCCCTCTGCCCCCAATGCAAAAGCAGCTAATATAGCCTCTCCACTTCCAATTCCGCCAGCTGCAATTATTGGAATATTAATTTCTTTTTTTACAAGTGGAATCAAGCATATTGTTGTTATTTCATCTTTTCCGTTATGTCCTCCCGCTTCAAATCCTTCTACTACAATAGCATCCACTCCTACATTTACCGCTTTTTCGGCAAAACGCAAATTAGGCACTACATGTACTACTTTTATGCCTTTTTCTTTTAAAACAGAGGTGTATTTGGCAGGATTTCCAGCTGAAGTGAAAACAATTTTCACCTCTTGCTTTATAATAACATCAATGTGCTCTTCAATTTTTGGATAAAGAAGTGCCATATTTACACCGAAAGGTTTATCTGTGGCTTTTTTACATTTTGTGATATGCTCATCCAATACATCTGGATACATTGATGCTGAGCCAATTAGCCCTAATCCTCCGGCATTACTTACAGCTGATGCCAACCTCCAACCACTACACCAAAGCATCCCACCTTGAATGATTGGATATTTTATTCCAAAAAGTTCTTTTACTCTATTCATAAATATTTACATTTGTTGCGTTACGAAAATAGAAATAAAAGCGAATAAAGAAATGAAAAAAGACCAAGAAATATTTGATTTAATACAGCAGGAACACCAGAGGCAAAAAAATGGGATTGAATTAATTGCCTCCGAAAACTTTGTAAGTGAGCAGGTGATGATGGCAATGGGCTCATGCCTTACCAACAAATATGCGGAGGGATATCCAAGGAAAAGATATTATGGTGGCTGTGAAGTGGTGGATAAAGTAGAGCAGTTGGCCATTGACAGAGCAAAAGAATTATTTGGTGTGGAGTATGTAAATGTGCAGCCACATTCTGGTTCTCAGGCAAATGCTGCTGTAATGTTCGCTTGCCTTAATCCAGGAGATAAAATATTGGGTTTTAACCTCTCGCATGGAGGGCATTTAACCCACGGCTCCCCAGTTAATTTTTCAGGTAAATTATATAGCACCTCTTTTTATAGTGTGGAAGAGGAAAGTGGCAAAGTAGATTACGAAAAATTAGAACAAGTAGCATTAGAGGAAAAACCAAAACTAATTATTTGTGGTGCATCTGCCTATTCACAGGATTGGGAGTATAAAAGATTTAGAGAGATTGCAGATAAAGTTGATGCATTACTTATGGCAGATATTGCACATCCTGCTGGGCTAATAGCAGCAAAATTATTGAACAACCCAGCACCTCATTGCCACATACTTACCACAACTACGCATAAAACCCTCAGAGGACCAAGAGGAGGAATGATTATGATGGGAAAAGATTTTGAAAATCCTTGGGGGCTAACTACTCCAAAAGGGAAAGTTAGAATGATGTCTGCAATACTGAATTCTGCCGTTTTCCCGGGCTCACAAGGCGGACCATTAGAACACGTAATTGCAGCAAAAGCAATAGCTTTTGGAGAAGCACTTCATCCATCATTCAAAGAATATGGCCAACAAGTAATTAAAAATGCGCAACTTATGGCGCAATGCTTTATTGATAAAGGATATAAAGTAATTTCAGGAGGAACCCAGAATCATTGTATGCTAATTGATTTGAGAAGTAAAAATGTAACGGGAAAAGATGCTGAAAACGCATTGGTTAAAGCCGACATCACTCTCAACAAAAACATGGTTCCTTTTGATACACAATCGCCTTTTATCACATCCGGCATACGAATTGGCACACCAACTATTACTACAAGGGGAATAAAAGAGGAAACTATTGCACAAATTGTTGATTTGATTGATGATGTAATCATGGATTTTGAGAACGAAACAACTATTAATTCCGTAAAACAGAAAGTAAATAATTTGATGAAAGAATATCCGATATTTGCTTATTAATTCACAAAGTTTAATGGTAAAAAAGATTGACATAGAAAAAGAAAATAGGGAAATCCTAAACAAGTACAGGGCTTTGTTACGGGCTTGTAAGGATAAAACGAACACTAGGGACAAAAAAGATATCCGCAAGGCATTCAACTTAGCCATGGAGGCCCATAAAGGAGTTCGCAGAAAATCGGGAGAACCATTTATTTACCATCCAATGGCGGTGGCACATATTGCTGCAAAGGAAATTGGTTTAGGAACCACATCCATTGTTTGTGCTCTTATGCATGATATGGTGGAAGATACGGATTATACCCTGGAAGATATCGATCGTATTTTTGGAAGTAAAGTAGCAAGGATTATTGATGGGCTTACCAAAATTGAGGATATGTTTGACAAAAATCTTTCCTTGCAGCAAGAAAATTTTAGAAAGATGTTACTCACTCTTTCGGATGATGTAAGAGTGATACTGATAAAATTGGCTGATCGATTACATAATATGCGCACATTGGGTGCAATGACAAAACCTAAACAGCTAAAAATTGCATCCGAAACACTTTATCTTTATGCCCCTCTTGCCCACCGATTAGGGCTTTATTCCATTAAAACAGAGCTAGAAGATTTAGGATTAAAATTTACAAAATCTGAAGTTTATAAAGCCATCTCCTTAAACTTAAATGTAACTAAAAAAGAAAGAACAAAATACATCAATAAGTTTACCCAGCCCATTAAGGAGACTTTAAAAGAAGAAAAAATAAAGTGCAGTATAAAGGGACGACCAAAGTCCATTTTTTCTATCCGCAACAAAATGAAACAGCAACATTTAAAGTTTGATGAAGTTTTCGATTTGTTTGCCATCCGTATTATAATTGACTCCAAGCCGGAAAAAGAGAAAGCCGATTGTTGGAAAGCTTATTCAGTAGTTACAGATCATTATAACCCAAACCCTGACCGATTGAGAGACTGGATATCAACCCCAAAAGCCAATGGCTATGAATCCTTACATACTACCGTAATGGGACATGATGGAAAATGGGTGGAAGTGCAGATAAGAAGCCAAAGAATGGATGAGATTGCCGAGCAAGGATATGCTGCACATTGGAAATATAAGAATAATGATGCAAATGCAAAGGATAGTAGTTTAGATGGTTGGATCAACAAAATAAGGGATTTATTGGAAAATCCCGAATCGAATGCAGTTGATTTTATTGACGATTTTAAACTCAATCTTTTCTCTGGTGAAATTTATGTTTTCACCCCTGCTGGCGATTTAAAAACATTACCTAAGAGTGCTACCGCACTTGATTTTGCATTTGAGATTCATACAGAAGTAGGCAGAACTTGTTTGGGCGTGAAAGTAAATGGAAAATTGGTACCACTAAGTCATGTACTAAAAAGTGGCGATCAAGTAGAAGTGATTACTTCCAAAAAACAAACTCCTAAAAAAGGTTGGTTACAATTTGTAGTTACCGCAAGAGCAAAATCTAAAATAAAAACTTCCCTTAAAGAAGACAAAAAGTTAATTGGAAAAGAAGGAAGAGAAAAGTTAGAAAGAAAACTAAAACAGCTGAAAATAAAATTGGATGAAAAAGTAGAAACAGAATTGGTTAGATATTTCCAAATTGGTGATAGCTTAGAACTGTTTTATAGAATTGGAACAGGAGTTATAAGTAATAATGAGTTAAAAGATTTTGCAAAATCTAGAACTATTGGCTGGTATACTTCCATTAAAAATAAGATAAGAAGGAGCCCGAAATCAAAAACAATACAGCAAGAAGATAAAATTATTGTTTTCGGAGAAAATGATGAAGTTTTTAATTATATATTATCCAAATGTTGCAATCCAATTCCTGGAGATGAAATATTTGGTTTTACTACTGTGGAAGAAGGTATAAAAGTACACCGAGCAACTTGCCCTAATGCCATTGAGATGCGTTCCAACTATGATTACCGCCTCCTTATTGCAAGGTGGGTAAGTAAGGATAGCATAGACTTTACTGCCTACCTTACCCTCAAGGGAATTGATAGAATTGGACTGATGAATAATGTTACAAAAGTGATTTCATCCCAAATGAATGTGAATATAAAAGCGGTAAATATAAAAAGTAATGATGGGCTGTTTGAGGGCAAAATTACTTTGAAGATTCACAATGTTAATTTCCTTAATTCTTTAATAAAAAAATTGAAGAAAATTGATGGGTTGCAGACTATTGAAAGAAGTTATAAACTTGACTAATTTTTTAATGCAAAGCGTTATAAATTTATTATTTTTGGAACTTTCATTTTGAAAATGCCAAAAGAAAAAACCATAGATGTTGTTTCTCAGATATTCACTGAATATTTGATGGAAAACAAGCACAGAAAAACCCCTGAACGATACGCTATCCTAAATGAAATTTACGCTCATGAAGGTCATTTTGATATTGAATCCATGTACATTCAAATGAAAAATAAAAATTATAGGGTAAGTCGGGCCACTCTGTATAATACAGTTGATTTATTAATAGCTTCACGTTTAATCAGAAAACACCAATTCGGAAAAGCACAGGCTCAATACGAAAAATCCTTTCATAACAAACAGCACGATCATTTGGTGTGCAACTTTTGCCCAGAAGTTTTAGAATTTTGCGATCCAAGAATTCAGGAAATAAAGAATTTTATTGAAGAAAATTTACATTTTAAAATTAATCGACACGCACTTAACTTTTATGGCGTTTGCCAAAAGTGTCAAGAAAAACAAAAAAACAAAAAATAATTATGGCAGTAGATGTTCTTTTAGGACTACAATGGGGAGATGAAGGAAAAGGAAAAATTGTAGATGTCCTCACTACAAATTATGATATTATCGCACGCTTTCAAGGAGGACCAAATGCAGGACACACCCTAGAATTTGATGGAATAAAACATGTATTACACACTATCCCTTCAGGTATTTTTCATAAAGGAGCAATAAACATTATCGGAAATGGAGTAGTGATTGACCCCATTATTTTTGAAAACGAAATAAAGGAGATTGATAAATTGGATGTAGAAATGTCTGAGCTTTTGATATCGAAAAAAGCACACCTAATTTTGCCAACCCATAAGCTTTTGGATGCTGCAAGCGAGAAGGCAAAAGGAAAAAATAAAATTGGCTCTACTCTTAAAGGAATAGGACCGACTTATATGGATAAAACTGGAAGAAACGGACTTAGAGTTGGCGATATTTCGGCAAGCAATTTTAAAGAAAGATACGAAAAGCTAAAACGCAAGCACATCCAAATTCTTAACTTTTACGATTTTGAATATGATTTAAGCGAGCTAGAATCAAAATGGTTTGCATCTTTGGATACAATCAGAAAATTTGAGCATATTGAGAGTGAACACTATTTGCATAATGCCATAAAAGAAGGAAAAAATATTTTGGCAGAAGGAGCGCAAGGCACCTTATTAGATATCGATTTTGGCTCTTATCCCTTTGTTACTTCTTCCAATACCATAGCGGCTGGTGCTTGCACTGGTTTGGGAATTGCTCCAAATAAAATGGAGGATGTTTTCGGAATTTTCAAGGCATACTGCACAAGAGTTGGAAGTGGCCCCTTCCCTACCGAACTTTTTGATGAAGCGGGGGCACATATGGGGAAAGTGGGAAATGAATTTGGTGCTACAACAGGCCGAGCAAGAAGGTGTGGTTGGATAGATTTACCGGCTCTGAAATACGCAATTAATATAAATGGCGTTACTAAACTCATGATGATGAAAGGAGATGTACTTTCTGGGATTGATAAGATAAAAGTTTGTACCCATTATAATTTTAATGGACAGAAAATTGATTATTTACCCTTTGAAGCCAATGATGGACTCACACCTATTTTTCAGGAATTGGAAGGATGGAAAGAAGACTTGATGAAGTTGGAAAAACTGGAAGATGCTCCACAATCTTTCCATGATTACATCTCTTATTTGGAGAGGGAATTAGAAACGCCAATTACTATTGTATCGGTGGGACCTGACAGAAAACAAACTTTTTTCAAATAGTTGAAAAAAATCCTTTTTATACTGCCACTTTTTTTGTGCAGTTTTTTCATAACTAATGCACAAAAGCAAATTGAGATTATTCATGCGGATAATTTTATTTTCAATAACAACAAACATCCAGATTACGGAAAATTAGTTGGGAATGTATCTTTCAAACATGAAGGAGCAATAATGCAATGCGATAGTGCTTATCAGTATAAAAACAATAAAATGGATGCCTTTGGGCATATCAAAATAAACCAAGGAGACACCCTTAAATTATACGGAAAACAACTTTTTTATGATGGAAATATTAGCAAAGCCATCATTAAGCATAATGTAAAATTGGTAGACAAACACATGCGACTTACTACCGAGCAGATCTATTATGATTTAGCGAAAGACATAGCCTATTATCCAACAAAAGGAAAAATAAAAGATGGAAATAACAATTTAGTTTCAGACAAAGGAAGTTATCATTCCAAAACCCATTTGTTTTATTTTAAGGGGAATGTAGAGGTGATTAACAAAGATTACATCATGAGAACCGACACCATGTTGTACAACTCTAAAACGAAAGTTAGTTTCTTTCAAGGGCCGACAACCATCACATCAGAGGAGAATATAATTTATTGTGAAAATGGCTGGTACAATACAGAAAGTAATATTTCTCAGTTTCAGAAAAATGCAAGCATCACACATCAGGATTTTATTTTAAAAGGAGATAGTATTTTTTATGATAGAAATAAGGGTTACGGAAAAGCCATCCGTAATATCAACCTAATTGATACAGTTAATAATTTATTTATTAGTGGTGATTTGGGCAAGTATTTTGAAAAAACAGAAAATGCCATGGTTACCCAAAATGCCCTTTTGAATTTAATAGCTGAACAAGACACTCTCTTTGTGCATGCCGATACCTTAAAAAGCACAAAAACAGAAAACAAAAGAGAGATAACTGCCTACAATAATGTAAAGTGCTACAAAACCGATATGCAAGCCAAATGTGATTCTCTTTCCTATAATTTACAGGACTCTACCATTGAACTTTTCAAAAACCCCATAATTTGGAGCGATAAGTTTCAAATTACTGCCGATAGCATTCGCCTTTTGGTAAGTGGCGGAAAAATAAAAAGAATGTTTTTACAGCAAAACCCAATGATAATTTCCAAAGAAGATTCCCTGCATTACAACCAGATAAAAGGAAAAATAATGACTGGATTTTTTAAGGAAAATAAATTACACAAAATAGTGGTTATTGGAAATGGGCAAACCATCTTTTTGGCACAAAACGACAATAAAGAAAACATTGGCATTAACACAACTGATTGCTCGGACATTACCCTCTTTTTTAAGGAAAATGAATTGGATGGCATTACTTTCCATACTAAACCAGCCGCCATTATGCACCCCATGGAAAAAATAGCTGAAAAAGAAAAATTCCTAAAAGGATTTTTATGGAGAGGAAATGAACAGCCAAAAAGTAAAGCGGATATTTTTATTGAATAATCTTAAAAGAAGTCCTTCTATTCACTTTTCTTCCTTTTTCAGTTTCGTTTGGCACAAGAGGTTTTTGTTCGCCAAAACCTTTGTAGCTTAAACGATTTTCAGTAATGTTGTTTTGTGTAAGGTAATTATATACCGCAATAGCTCTATTTTCTGATAGAATTTGATTTTCTTTTTCTTCCCCCACATTATCGGTATGTCCTTCAATTTGTATTTTAATTTGCGGGTTTTTCTTTAAATAAGTAATAAGTGAGTTTAGTTCTATAAAAGAGTTTTCATTAAGCGTAAAAGAATTATGTGAAAATTGTACATTTCTTAGGATGACCTCCTCTCCTTGTTTTTGGGTGATTATTTCTAATTCCAAATCCGAAATTTCATTGGCTTGTTTTTCTTTTGGCAAGTCAAACCAAAAAATATCTTCCAATCCATAGCCACCTTTATCAGATGCATAATAAGCTGTTTTTCCATTAGTTCCAACAATTAACGAATTCTCTACTTTATGTGTGTTGATGGGGTATCCCATATTTTCTGGTGTATCCCAATCTTGACTTACATCCCTCCTTCTACTTACAAACAAATCAAAACCACCCAAACCAATATGTCCATCAGAAGCAAAGTAAAGCGTGAGGTTATCGGCATGCAAAAAAGGCGACATTTCGTTGTATTCTGTGTTGATAATTGGGCCAGCATTAAATGGTTTTCCAAATCCATTTTCTCCTATTTCAGAAATCCAAATATCCTTTGCTCCATATCCTCCCGGGCGATTGCTTACAAAATACAAATACTTCCCATCAGGAGAAAAACAACCTTGCGTATCCCAACTTTTACTATTTATGCTTTCCAGATTAAACGCTTTCTCTTTTTCGGAAAGTTGGAGATACAAATCGCAACTTCCTTTGCTGTCCGCCCTGTTGCAAGCGGTAAAAACCAAAAACCTTCCATCAGCCGAAATAGAAATTGCACCCTCATTAAAAGGGCTGTTGATGCTACTCATCTTTTTTACTTTCTGCCAATTATTACTCTCATCCTTCTGGGAATAGAAGAAATCTTCTTGCAAATCTATTTTTCCTTTTACTTTTCTTGTAATCACAAATTGCTTGCCATCAGCTGAGATAAAAGGTAAATATTCTGCCATCTCAGAGTTGATATTCTCGCCCATATTTTCAGGGCTAAAAGCAACAGGATTTTGCATGGCTGAAATTGCAAACATACAATCCTGAATATGCTTGATGGCTTTTTTGTAAAAGGCGGCTTCTTTACTTTGGAAAGCTACAAATTTCTTAAAATGATACATTGCATCTGGGTACATTCCATTTTCAAAATATAACTCTCCTATTTTTTTCCACCATAATTGGTCAGTAGGATTTTTATGCTCAAATCCTAAATAGTAATTCTCAACAGCTGATTCAATATCCCCTTCTTCTTCATAAATTTTACCAAGTAATTGATAAGGTTTTTCCCAATCTACATTTTTCTGGATACACTTTTCAATGTTTTTTTTTGCTTTCTCTACCTCTCCTTTATTGAAATAAGAAACGGCTTTATCGTAAGAGGTATAATCCTTTTTCTGAGAGAAAACAAGAGTTGGGATTATTAGTAATAGGAAAAGTATTTTTCGCATTTTACGGAAGATTCATGTATTTATGGCTTTGCAAGGAAACCTGCCAATCTATATTTTCCATAACAAAATCTGTAATCAGAGGCAGCACTTCATCTCTTTTGCTCCATTCGGGCTGCAAATACAATTTGCAAGAGGGAGAAACAAATTGTTTCTGCTGCTCAGCCCATTTCAAATCATGTTTGTTTTGCACAATTATCTTTAACTCATTTACCAATGGTTTTATTTCATCAAGGGGTTTCTGATTCTTTTTGGGCGAAAGACAAATCCAATCAAAACTTCCACTCATTGGATAAGCCCCAGAAGTTTCCAAATGCACTTGCAATCCTTTCTTTTTTAAGGATTTTGTTAAAAAATTCATATTCCACATCAATGGCTCTCCTCCTGTAATTACTACCGTATTTATTTTTGTTTCATCAATCTGTTTTACAATATCCTCTGCTTTAGTAAGCGGATGCAAATTGGCATCCCAACTTTCCTTTACATCACACCAATGACAACCCACATCACAACCGCCAATTCGTAAAAAATAAGCAGATTTTCCTGTATGAAAACCCTCCCCTTGAATGCTATAAAAAGCTTCCATTAAAGGTAAAAGTGTCCCTGCTTTTATTAGTAAATCCTCTGCAACATTCATAAAATTTAGGTTTTACTTTTTGCAGCAATGAGCGTATTTTTCAGAAGCATAGCAATGGTCATGGGACCAACGCCACCGGGAACGGGAGTAATAAAAGAGCATTTATCTTTCACTGACTCAAAAGCGACATCACCCAAAAGTTTCCAGCCACTTTTTGTTTTATCGGACTTTACTCTTGTAATGCCTACATCAATAATACAAACACCATCCTTTACCATATCTGCTGTAACAAATTCAGCTTTACCTAAGGCCACTATTAAGATGTCAGCAGTTTTTGTAATTTTTTTCAGATTTTGAGTCCTACTATGAGTTAAAGTTACCGTGCAATTCCCGGGATAACTTTTTTGTGCCATCAAAATACTCATGGGCAAACCCACAATATTACTTCTGCCTACAATTACGCAATGTTTCCCTACAGTTTCTACTTTATGCCGCTCCAATAGTTCTAAAATTCCAGCAGGAGTTGCTGGTAAAAATGTTGGCGAATTCAAGGTCATTCTGCCAATATTAGAAGGATGAAAACCATCTACATCCTTTTTAGGAGAAATCGCTTCAGTTACCTTCATTTCATCAATATGTTTTGGCAATGGAAGCTGTACAATTAACCCATCTATATCCAAATTATTATTGATTTTTTCAATTTCAGAAAGTAATTCCTCTTCTGAAACATCACTATCAAAACGCACCAAAGTAGAGTCAAAACCTACCCTTTCACAAGCTTTTACTTTAGCATTTACATAGGTTTCACTTGCTCCATCAGATCCTACTAAAATTGCAGCTAAATGCGGTTTTTTACCACCTTTAGCAACTAAAGTAGTCACCTCAATTGCGATTTCTTCTTTTATATCATTAGCTGTTTTTTTTCCGTCAAGTAATTGCATAATTATAATATCACATTTTAGGCATACCGCCTTTTCCTTGCATCATTTGCATCATTTGTTTTCCACCACCTCCTTGCATCATCTTCATCATTTTTCCCATTTGGCTGAATTGCTTAATCAATTGATTAACCTCAACTACAGTAGAACCGCTTCCCATTGCAATCCTCTTCTTTCTACTTCCATTTAAAAGTTTTGGATTTTTCCTTTCCTCTTTTGTCATAGAATAAATAATTGCTTCAATTCCTTTAAACGCATCATCATCAATATCTACATCTTTCATGGCTTTTCCCATTCCAGGAATCATTCCAACCAAATCCTTCATATTACCCATCTTTTTAACCTGTTGGATTTGTTTTAAAAAATCATCAAACCCAAATTTATTTTTTGCAATTTTTTTCTGCACTTTTCTTGCTTCATCCTCATCAAATTGTTGTTGAGCACGTTCTACTAATGAAATAACATCTCCCATTCCAAG
Organism: Flavobacteriales bacterium; assembly: GCA_012960835.1. Lineage (GTDB taxonomy): Bacteria > Bacteroidota > Bacteroidia > Flavobacteriales > BACL11 > DUAL01. Next base: position 14,536 of record DUAL01000199.1, read on the forward strand.
AATTCTACTTGCCATTCTATCTGGATGGAACACATCCAGACCATCCATTTTTTCGGAAGTTCCAATAAATTTGATTGGTTTATCTACAACCGAGCGAATAGTAAGTGCCGCTCCACCTCTTGTATCCCCATCTAATTTGGTGAGCACTACTCCGTCATAATTTAACTTATCGTTAAATGCTTTTGCAGTATTCACCGCATCTTGCCCTGTCATGGAATCTACCACGAACAAAATTTCATGAGGATTAGTAGCAGACTTAATTGCTGTTATCTCAGCCATCATTTTTTCATCAACAGCCAAACGACCAGCAGTATCCACAATTACAACATTATGCCCATTAGCTTTGGCATGCTTGATTGCATTTTTGGCAATTTCAACTGGGTTTTTACTTTTTCTATCTTGAAAAATAGCAACACCAACTTGTTCGGCTAACACCACAATTTGGTCAATGGCAGCAGGACGATATACATCACAAGCCACTAAAAGTGGGCGTTTATTCTTTTTGCTTTTCAATAGTAACGCTAATTTACCTGCAAAGGTTGTTTTACCACTTCCTTGTAAACCGGCTATCAAAATTACAGCTGGCGAACCTTTCAAATTGATTTCTGAATGCTCACTTCCCATTAATTCCGCTAGCTCCTCTTGCATTATTTTGGTTAAGAGCTGCCCAGGATTAATTGCAGCAAGCACTTTTTGCCCCATTGCTTTTTCCTTAACCCTTGCTGTAAAAGATTTGGCCGTTTTAAAATCGACATCAGCAGAAAGAAGTGCCTTACGGATTTCTTTCATTGTTTGGGCTACATTAATTTCAGAGATACTCCCTTGCCCCTTTAATAATTTAAAAGCCTTATCTAATTTTTCTGATAAATTTTCAAACATATTTATATTTCTTCTTTCAAGTTCTGATTTCTAATAGAGCCTACAAAGATAAGAATTGTTGTTAGTTTATAGCTAGTAGAATTTAAGAATCAGAGCTAATAACTAAGCCGTCAGCAAGTCCGAGAAACAAAGCATCCCCTTTATTTAAAAAGTAAATTAGTTATTGAACAAAATAGTTGCTATCTTATTTTAGCACCAACTTTTTCTTTAAAAGACTTTATTAACTTTTCCATTACCTTATCCACATATTTATCGGTGAGGGTTTTATTCTCATCAGCCATGGTGAATGATAAGGCATAAGACTTTTTACCTTCAGGCAATTTATCCCCTTCATAAACATCAAATAAATTAACTGACTTTAAGATTTTATTATCTGCTTGCTTGGCAATTTTACTTAAGTCATCAAATGAAACTGATTTGTTAACCAATAAAGAAAGATCCCTTCTTACTTCAGGGAATTTTGAAACTTCTTGGTATTTAATTTTGGTATATCTTGCAAGTTCAAGTACTAAATCCCAATTAAAATCAGCCATATAAACATCTGATTTTACACCAAATTTGCTACATAACTCTTTGGCAACTTTTCCAATACAAACTAAACGTTTCTTTTTATGGCTATAAGCCAATGAATATGACCTTCCCCAACCACTACCCTCTGAGGACTTAAAATTCTTAATTCCCAATCTATTTAGGATATGCTCTACTTTTTCTTTAATAAAATAGAAATCTGCTTTATCAGCATTTGTGTTCCAATTTTCATCTTGTACTCGTCCGCTAACTAAAATTTGTAAGTGCTGATTTTCAGTATATTCTTTTTTTATTTTATGATAGGTTTTTCCGAATTCAAATAGCTTAATATCTGCTTGTTGTCGGTTTTGATTGTAAGCAATATTCTCCAAGCCAGCAAAAAGCAAACTTTGACGCAACACACTTACATCTTGACTTAAAGGATTGAGCATCTGCACATCTTGTTTTTTGTCTAATGCCGGAATTAAAGCGGTGTATTTTGCTTTAGTAAGAGAATTATTCATGACCTCATTAAAGCCAGTATTAGATAATAACTCAGTAATTATATTTTGAATTTCTTCAGGATTTACTTTTGCAGCAGAGAAAATAGAGGTATTTAATTTTGA
>DUAL01000199.1:16626-18416 GCA_012960835.1 Flavobacteriales bacterium
CCCTAAATGGAGGAACTAATAAACTTAGTCCGTCTTTTGTTTCTTTTTTAATCTCAATCTCCAAATCAGTAAGGATGGCTTTTACTGCTTTCCTGTCAATTACCTCCCCAATAAGTGCATCCATTTTAGCATAATTCAAAGCAACCTTAAAATGCTCAATTTTACTTGGATAGATATCTGTAATTTCAGATGCAATTTTACCTCCTGCAATTTCAGCAATAAGTAATACTACACGCTTTAAAGCGTAAACAGTTATATTTGGGTCACAACCTCTTTCAAAACGGAAAGAAGCATCCGTACTCAGGTTATGCCTTTTTGCTGTTTTTCGAATACTTACCGGATTAAAATAAGCGGATTCCAAAAAGATGTCTTTTGTATTCTTAGTAACTCCAGCATGCAAACCACCAAATACCCCCGCAATGCACATTGGTTTTTTCACATTGCATATCATTAAATCAGTAACTGAAAGCTTTCTTTCCATTTCATCCAAAGTGATAAACTTGGTATTGTTTTTTAAAGTAGTAACAACTATTTTATTTCCTTCAATTTTTGCAATATCAAAAGCGTGTAATGGTTGTCCTGTTTCGTGCAATACATAATTAGTAGCATCTACAATATTATTGATGGGTGTTAAACCAATCGCTTTTAATCGCTTTTGCAACCAATCAGGAGAATCAGCAACTGTTACTCCACTAATACTTACTCCTGAATACCTTAGGCATAAATCTGTATTTTTCACTTCAACAGCAATGGTTTTACTGGTATTTGCTATTTTAAAATTCTCTACTGATGGGCGACACATATTTAGTTTTTCTCCTTTATGATTGAGTGCCGTAAGCAAATCACGAGCTACCCCAATATGCCCCATAGCATCCGAACGATTGGGTGTAAGTCCAATTTCAAAAACAATATCTGATTCCAATTTAAAATACTCCCCAGCAGGAGTTCCTACTTTGGCTTTGGCATTCAATACCATAATTCCCTCATGCCCTTTTCCCAAACCCAACTCATCCTCAGCGCAAATCATTCCCATTGAAACTTCTCCTCTTATCTTTCCTTTTTTGATTTTCAAAGATTCGTTACCATCATAAAGCAAAGTACCAATAGTGGCGACTGGGACTTTTTGGCCTACGGCTACATTGGGGGCACCACAAACAATTTGCAAATCGTCATCTGTTCCAACATCAACAGTTGTTAGGCTTAATCTGTCGGCATTAGGATGCTGCACTTTGGTTATCACCTCTCCAATCACAACTCCTTTTAAGCCCCCTTTTATGCTTTCTACCTCCTGAATACCTTCTACTTCTAAACCAGTATCGGTTAAAAGCTGAGCTATCTCATCAGGAGATTGTTCTAAAAGTAAATACTGATTAAGCCAATTATATGATATTTTCATTTTATGAATCTAACTTTGAGACAAAAATAGAAATTTGCAGCAAACGAAATTAAGATTATTTAAAACTTTCTTAACTGTTCTGAGTTAAACATAAAGGGAAGTAAATCATCCACTGAATTTGCAATAAGCACTTCATCATTTGGGGAGTGCAAAAGCACTCTAATATTTTGTTTTTGTTTTTGCTGATACTCTGCCATTACTTGACGACATGCCCCACAAGGGCTCACAACATCAATAATGTCATAAGTTTTTGATTTTGCAGAAATTGCGATAGTTTTTACAGATACATCAGGATATTTTGCTCCAGCATAATAAAGTGCTACTCTTTCGGCACAAAGCCCAGATGGATAAGCGATATTTTCCTGATTACTTCCATTAATAATTTCTCCATTTT
>DUAL01000200.1:0-1033 GCA_012960835.1 Flavobacteriales bacterium
TATCAAATATTACTTCAATAAGATAAACCCCATTATTTAAGGTTCCATCTAAAACAATATTTTGAGTGTCAACATATTGCATGGCTTTTATTAATTTACCCTGAATGTCAAATAAAGAAATTTGAATATTATTATAAGTAGAATCAAAAGCAATTGTGGTATTGCTATTTGTGGGATTAGGGTATAATGTTACATTGTTTTCAAATAGAGGAGGTGAGACAAAAACAGTATCTAAAATATCAAGTCTAAAGTTTTCTATTACAGAGCGCATTAAATTATTTTGTCCTATGGTAAATGAATTTTGACAATCTCCAGTAGAATAATCCATGTAGTTTTCTACCATGTCTGGTAGATTTTGCCCATTGATGGTGTCGAAACAAGAATTTTTAAAATGGTTGCAAGTATATTGACTTGAGTTGGTTGCCAGTGGTGTGTCATCTATGAAGTCATCATAATTACAATTGCCATCCCCCCAAATATGCCTTAATCCTAGAAAATGTCCAACTTCATGTACAAGTGTTTTTCCTGTGTTTGCTATTCCATTAAAATTAGAGTAGGGGGGAGAAAAATTATTAGGATTATTAGGACCTATACTCACATAATGAACAAGAACTCCTTGTTCAAATTCAGCCATTAATTCTAATGTGGACATTGACCAAGTGGTGGTGTCATATGGCGGAGTGGCTAATGCAAAATAAACTAGCTCTTCAAAATTATTAAAATAGGGCTCATATATTCTAAGATCACCAATCCATATATTTAGATATTCGTTGGGGTTCCAGGCATTTACACCTCCTAAACTATCTTTAGTAAGTCTAAAAAAATTATAGAATAAACTGTCATTTACCCAATCAGTTATTTCTTGTGTTTGGCTAGAATTGTAGGGAAGAATACCACCAAAATTTTCAATATCGGTAGATGTTCTTGTTATGCCATTAGCGGGATTTCCATTTGGATCTATTTCAGCAAGAGTAAATTCAATTTTGGTATCGCCTACAAGAGGTAAAAATTCTGTTCTAGTGTCAACTGTATC
>DUAL01000200.1:1043-3043 GCA_012960835.1 Flavobacteriales bacterium
ATTTTTTCTTCTAAAACAATCATTAAGAAGGTCAACTTGGTTAAGGATAACAGAGTCAGGAATATTTTCGGAGTTATTGTTGTATACTACATGAAAAACAATTGGGATCTTGAAAACATTAGTTGATGCTGCTTTTAGTTGGTTTTTCTGATTGGAAACAATGTTATTAACCTTCATTATTAATTGATCAGACAATTCAATAAACCCTTTATTTTTTGAATCTAATAACTTTATAAAGTCATAGCTTCCACAGTAATTATTAATTGTTTTTAAATGGGGATCACTGTGAATTTTCTGAATAATGCCTTGAGAATAGAATTGAGTTATAAAAATTTTTAATATAAATAATGCTTTTATTTTATAAGTCATGTTATTTATTTTTTCCAACAAGGGGTTAAACGTAACGTATATTTCTCCTCTATAAAGTTAGGATTTAAATTTATAAATAAAACGTATGAATTTCATCAAATCTTTCATGAAGGTGTTCGAGATCTGTCCCTTTGGCTCCATTTTTTTAAGGATAAAAGCACTAAAATTATAATAAATGGAAAATAAAAAAGGCCTATCAATAATGATAGGCCTTTTTATGCAAATAGGTTTAAAGTAATCTATTAAGCTACTTTTACATTTGTTGCGTTTAAGCCTTTTGGGCTTTCCTCAACATCATAGTTTACTTTGTCCCCTTCATTTATCTCATCAGTTAATCCATTTTTATGTACAAAGACATCTTTGCCACCATCATCAGGTGTAATGAATCCAAACCCTTTGGCGTTGTTAAAAAACTTTACTGTTCCGTTGCTCATAATATATAATTTTAGTTTAAATAGAATGCAAAGTTAGCATTATATCTTTCATCTGATTGGTTCATGCAGCATTAACTTTTTTCTTGTGCGTAACGTTTTGGTTAAACTGAGTATTAATGAAGTTTAGGTTTTGTTATCAAACGCACTATTCTTTTTTAATTATTTTTTTAGTGATATTCCCATCAGATGTTTTGATGTGAAGAAAATATAGTCCATCTGAAAAGCCATCTAAGCATAATTTAATAGATGTTTGTTGGTCAGAATATTTCTTTGTCAGAATATTTTTCCCTTCTATGTTACATACATTAATTTGAACGATGCTTTCACCAACGATCTTAAGATCAGAAAAAGTCGGATTTGGGTAAATAGCAACACTTAGAAGTGATTTTGAATTTAGTTTTTTTGCGGACAATATGGTTCCGTCTAATCCAATTCTGTTGTACCAGATATCAAGCGTGCCACTTCTTACATCTCCCCAAACGGCATTTAAGGTGTCGTTTACAAATTTAACACACATAAAATCGTTACCGTTTTTAGCTAATATGGTATCGTAAGCGGTAATAGTATCAGAGATTCTAAAGTTAGAAGCAAAGCTTGTTGCGCCTTTTAATTTTATCGCGCCCCAAATTTCGGAAGCAGTTTGATAAGTAGAGTCAGATCCGTTTCGCCTATCACGCCAGGTTACAACCAAATCACCATCTGAGTCGAATGGGATCGTCATTTACTCTAGTTGCAGCGCTCCATGTTGCTCCTTTATCAAAACTTTCGTTAATAAACACATCTGCATCTCCATGAGTTGCAAACAACGACAGCATGACCAGGTGATTTGTATCTGATGGGTCGGCTCTTAGCAATCCAGCTCTTTTTGACAAGGAATCGGTTATGCCACTGGCAACTTGAAAGGCTACGTTATGGTTATAGCTTGCTCCTCCGTTTGTTGATGTTGCCAGCATAAGCTGTGCAGAATTACTTTGAGTTAAGACATAGCTAGGGTACATGGCATAAAAAGTTCCATTAGAACCAATGGTGGGTGTGGGCATGGGGTTATTTATAAAATAGCCTGCCAAAAAGCCAGCAGTGTCTAAATATTGCCAAGGCTCAAAACTAGTTCCGCCATTTATCGATCTTGTGATATATGGGTTGTATGGTGGAGAAACTGCGGCCATTGTAGAAGCGTTCATGGTGGTGATATAGATG
>DUAL01000201.1:0-1784 GCA_012960835.1 Flavobacteriales bacterium
TTGTCAAGTAAGTAAGAGGATAGACCTGGATTATATTGACTTGTCCAACTATGAACTTTTTCGCCACAATTATTAATTAAGTAGGTTTCCTTGCTATTCTGTGGCCCAAATAACGTATAACCATCTAATGATTCAGGTGTGTTTGTAAATAGACCTAAGGTTTGTTGTGAATAAGTAGTTGTTGAGATGATGACAAAAGCCAAAAGAATAACCCATTTTTTTGTCATTGTCAATTTCTCTAATTGGTTTAACATTAGTGTACCTGTTTAATAGTATGCAACGTTTTAGCTAAGCTAAGCAAAAACGGTTTGGCAGGCAAGATTGTTTAGTTTAGCTATTGTTGTATGCTTTTATTAGAACATACCAAACACTATAAATGCTCACCATATTATTTGCATTCTTTTCTATACCATTCACCACAAACATAGTTTGTATACCTAGGATTAGGTGTTGAATATCAATATCAACGGGTTTATTATCATCAGCATTCTGAATCAATTCAAATACCTGCTCTTCAATATTATCTGGATCTTCCAATTTCTAAACTAATTAATTATCTTCACTAAATGCTTCAGGAAAAAGCTTTAGCCATATTAAAATCAGGAAGAAATGTTTTTCTAACAGGTTCTGCAGGGACAGGAAAAACTTATGTTCTTAATGAATACATTACTTATTTAAAGGCAAGGAAAGTACCTGTTGCTATAACAGCATCAACTGGCATTGCTGCAACCCATATGAATGGAATGACGATACATTCATGGGCAGGAATAGGAGTGAAGGATCACCTTACTAAAGGGAATTTGGCAAGTATGAAAGCTAAAAAATACTTAAAAACTCATTTAGAAAGGGTTAAGGTGTTGATTATAGATGAGGTATCTATGTTGCATAAAAACCAAATCAACCTTGTTGATATTGTTTTGCAATATTTTAAAGGTAATAATGATGCTTTTGGAGGTATACAGGTTGTCTTATCTGGCGATTTTTTTCAATTACCACCAATAGGTAAACCTGGTGAAACGAGTAAAGAAAAGTTTTCATTTATGTCTGAAGCTTGGTTAAGATCTAGCTTGTCTGTTTGTTATTTAACAGAACAATACCGGCAAAGTGACAATGACTTGAACCTTATCTTAAATGAAATACGTCAAGGAGGTATTTCCGATAAAAGTTATACCCAGCTAAAGAAAGCATCAAAAAATAAATTGAATGAACAAAAAGAGGCCACCAAACTTTTTACTCATAATTCTGATGTTGATCGTATCAATTCAGAACATTTAGCAACTTTGCCTGGAAAACCTAAGACATATAGTGCTACAACTAAAGGAAATAAAAAGCTGATAGAAACATTAAAAAATTCAGTTTTAGCAGGAGAAAATTTGGCTTTTAAAATTGGAGCAAAAGTGATGTTTGTAAAAAACGATACTGAAAAACGATATGTTAACGGCTCAATGGGTACCGTTTTAGGATTTACCGATAAAGGTTTTCCTTCTGTTAAATTATTAAACGGAAAAACAGTTGCTACCGAAATTGAAAATTGGAGTATTATCGATGATAATGGTAAAACTTTAGCCAGTTACAATCAAATACCCTTACGCCTAGCATGGGCAATAACTATACATAAATGTCAAGGAATGACCTTGGATGAAGCAGAAATTGATTTATCTAAAACTTTTGAAAAAGGGCAAGGATATGTAGCCCTTTCTAGGTTAAAGAAGCTAGAGAATTTACAAGAAGTTTAGGTCTGTATGGTCAAATAGAATGGCGAAAATATTGTAAATCAGGCAACA
>DUAL01000201.1:1794-3003 GCA_012960835.1 Flavobacteriales bacterium
TGGGTTAAATGAAATGGCTTTGTCTGTTGATCGTTTAGCACAAAAAGCAGACAGTCGATTTAAAGATCTATCTGAAGATGCAGATAATGCACATAAACTGCAAGAGCTAGAATTGCAAGCTAATAGTTTTATTAGCGCTAATGGTGGAATAACTAATCCTAAAGAAATTACCAAAACTAAAAATAGATTAAAAGAAAAGGCTGCTGGAAAGATATCTACTTATGAAGCTACCTTAATTCATTTAAAGCAAAGTGTTCCTTTAAAAGATATTGCAGAAATTAGAGGATTGTCTGTTGGTACCATTGCAGGCCATTTAATTAAAATTCGAAAAGATCACCCGGATGAAAATTTGAGCTTTTACAAACCCAAAGCTGCTATTATCAAACAAGTAAAAGCTGCTTATAATCAACAATCTAAAGGCTCAACCATAAGTTTAAATGCCATCTATAGTAAATTAGCAGGAAAAGTAAGCTACGATGATATTAAACTAGCTGTTGCTTTTTTCTAGCAAGTTTGATAATAAACGTTTTCATTAATTATTTTTTTAGAACGATGTGGTTAAAAAATCACATTAACTGTGCCTTATCATCAGTCAGGCCACGGCATAGCTAGGTTATAACTTATTCTTCCAAAATCCAGTAAATTTTGATACTTATCAATTAGTTTTTTAGACCAATTAATCGAAATATTGGAAGAGAGAGGTCCCCAGTCACTTTTGTCTTGATATTTATCTAAAAGATCTTCAGTCCATGGAATTCCTTGGTTCCAAGAGATGCTTGTCCAGTCTATATATTTTTCTAATCTTTCTAGAAGTTGATCATCCCATACATGCCTACCAAGCACATAGCAACTTATTCCTTCCCAATGCCATTTTTCCTTGTATTTAAGTAAAAGTTCTTCGGTCCAATTTAGATAAGGATTGTTAGATAACCCAAACATAAAGAATCCTATTTCTAATTCTTTCCATAGTAACTTGACTTGATACTTTTCTAATTGTTGATCAGTTAGTGCATATGAATGTGAAACAGTACATTAAAGAAATGCATCCGTCTTTTAAATAGATTAATAAGCCTTTCTTCTATTGTCATTTTATCTGTTATTAGTTACTTTTTTTTACTCCTTTTTAATAAATATGCCATCCCCATCAATCCTCATCAATAGTTTCTTCAACCAGTATACCATCGGCTTCAATGAGCTCCCATTCTACAA
>DUAL01000202.1 GCA_012960835.1 Flavobacteriales bacterium
CCTGAGCCAGAACCAGAACCGGAACCTGAGCCTGAACCGGAACCTGAGCCAGAGCCTGAACCGGAACCTGAGCCAGAACCAGAACCAGATTCTAAGAGTGAGAAAGAAAAGCTTGATGCGGGTCTTAAAAAAACAAAAGAAAGTTTCTTTGGAAAATTAGCAAGAACTGTTGCAGGAAAATCAACTATAGATGAGCTAGCACTTGATGATATTGAGGAAGTATTAATAACTTCTGATATCGGAGTGGAAACGACTCTTAAAATAATTGAAAAACTAGAGGAAAGAGTAGAAAAAGATAAATACATCAATACTTCAGAACTTAATAGTTTCTTAAAAGAAGAAATATCTTTTTTAATGCAAGATAGTTATAATGAAATACCAGAGGTAAATGGACCTTATGTAATTATGGTTGTTGGGGTGAATGGAGTAGGAAAAACTACAACAATCGGTAAACTAGCACATCAATTTAAAAAGGCAGGAAAAAAAGTAGTTCTTGGTGCTGCTGATACTTTCCGTGCTGCAGCTGTAGATCAGTTAGTAATTTGGGCTGAAAGAGTTGGAGTAGAAATTGTAAAACAAGATATGGGTTCTGATCCTGCATCTGTGTGTTTTGACACTTTGCAATCTGCAAAAGCAAATAATGTTGATGTTGTAATTATTGATACAGCAGGGAGAATGCATAATAAAGTTAATTTGATGAATGAACTAACTAAGATTAAGAATGTAATGGCAAAGATAATTCCTGAAGCACCACATGATGTAATGCTTATTTTGGACGCTTCAACAGGGCAAAATGCTATTGAACAAGCCACTCAATTTACTAAAGCCACTGAGGTGGATTCCATCACTTTAACCAAGTTAGATGGTACTGCAAAAGGAGGGGTAGTGATTGGTATATCTGATCAATTTAAGATTCCCGTGCGTTATATTGGAGTAGGTGAAGGTATGAATGATTTACAAGAGTTCAATAAAGAAGAATTTGTTGATTCACTATTTAACTAATGCGAACTAAAACCCTCAAAAAAAATAAAATTAATGTCATCACATTAGGATGTTCTAAAAATGTGTATGATTCTGAAGTATTGATGGGTCAATTAGTGGCCAATAAAATGGAGGTGGAGCATGAATCTGAAAAAGATGATGCAAATATTGTTGTGATAAATACTTGTGGTTTTATTGATAATGCTAAAGAAGAATCCATAAATACAATATTAGTTCAAGCAGAACGCAAAGAAGCAGGAATGATTGATAAATTGTATGTTACAGGATGTCTTTCTGAAAGATACAAACCCGATTTAGAAAGAGATATTCCAAATGTTGATCAGTATTTTGGAACGACAGATTTGCCAAAATTATTAAAAGTATTAGGAGCTGATTACAAACATGAATTATTGGGAGAGAGATTAACAATCACTCCAAAGCATTATTCTTATTTAAAAATTGCTGAAGGTTGTGATAGGCCATGTTCTTTTTGTGCAATACCCTTAATGAGAGGGAAACATAAATCAACTCCAATTGAGCAATTGGTGATTGAAGCCGAAAATTTGGCCAAAAATGGTGTAAAAGAATTGATACTAATTGCTCAGGATTTAACTTATTACGGTTTAGATATCTATAAAAAGAGAAGGTTGGCTGATTTACTTACTGAACTTTCCAAAGTAGAAGGTATTGAATGGATTCGTTTGCATTATGCTTTCCCAACAGGGTTTCCACAAGATGTATTGGATGAGATTAGAGATAATGACAAGGTGTGTAATTATATTGATATCCCTTTACAGCACATTAATGATGATATTCTAAAGTCAATGAAAAGAGGGACCTCTCATGATAAAACGGTTGCTCTATTAAAGGATTTCAGAACAATAGTTCCAAATATGGCTATCAGAACCACTTTAATAGTTGGGTACTCTGGTGAGACTGAAGAAAAATTCCAAGAGCTTAAAAATTGGGTACAGGATACAAAATTTGATAGATTAGGTGTGTTTACTTATTCTCATGAAGAAAACACTTCTGCTTATGATTTAGATGATGATGTTCCTGAGAAGGTTAAAAAAGTTAGAGCAGAAGAAATTATGGATTTACAAACCCATATTTCTTGGGAGTTAAATCAAGAAAAAGTAGGAAAGATTTATAAGGTGCTATTTGACCGTAAGGAAGGGGATTACTTTATTGGGCGTACTGAATTTGATAGCCCTGATGTAGATAATGAAGTTCTAGTTAAAGCTAAAGATACTTATGTAAGAATGGGAGATTTTGCAAATGTGATTATTGAAAAAGCAGATCATTTTGATTTATATGGAGTAGTTGTTGATTAGGATTTCCTACTTACAATATCTATTTGAATCAATTGTACGGGAGGACAAGGAACAGTACCGTATGAACAATAGATACAGCAATCATCATTTATTGGGTTGAGTATTTCCTTACATCCATTACATTGATAAAACCATTGACAAGAATCTGTTGGCATGGTTTTAACTTCTTTGTGCCCACATTTTGGGCAAGTAATTTCTGAGTTTAATTCTGCTTTTTTATTCATCTTTAATTCCGGTTACCTTGAACCTTGTTTTTTTACTGATAATTTTACTAAGACCTTCTGAATCTGTCACTTCTTTATCATAAATTATAGTTACAGAAGCATCCTTATATGAAGCGTTACAACTGATAACTCCTTCTGTTTTGTTAAGTACACTATTGATTTGACTTTCGCAACCTCCACAAGTCATCCCTTCAATGTTTAATACTACTTTGCTACTATCGGTAATTGCACTTTGTTCTATTGATGTATTATCATAAAAGTTTCCTGAGAAGCTAGGAAAGGATAACATGCCAAGGGCAAAAATTGTTACGATAGTTAAAAAAGATTTAGTTTCCATAAAATTGGTTTTTTGATTTATACAACAGTCTTTCTGTGGTTTTAATTTTTGATACCAGGCATATCCCAAAACGATAATAGTAAATCCGATTAAAAACGGGCGCAAGGGCTCTAGCCAACTAAGATTAGTGGCGACACCTGTTCCTCCTGCAATAAGTGCCAAAAGCGGAATAATACAACAAAGAGAAGAAGCAATGGCCGCAACTATGCCTGAACCAATTAACGCTTTTTCTTTCATTATACTGCAAATTTACGATAATTATAATAAACCCTTCTATACCTAGGTGCTTTTTCCTTATTTTTGCCAGCATGAAAATAATGGAAGTCCCATATAATCAAATTAATAAATTCTCAAAATTAGTTATTGATTATGTAAATGAGGATAAGAACATAAAGCCATTTATCAATCATTTTCCTACTCTTGGAAATTTTGAAAAGCAAATTATTGAGAAACAAAATCATCCAATTAATAGAGTATTATTAAGAGAGGTTTTGAAAGAGCAAAACGCCAATTTTACTCTATCAAAAAAAACGAAAAACAATATTGATACTATTCTAAATAAAAATACTTTTACCATAACAACAGGGCATCAATTGTGTCTTTTTACAGGTCCACTTTATTTTATTTATAAGATTATTACTGCTATAAATTTGAGCCAGCAATTAGAAGAAAAATATCCTAAAAATAATTTTATTCCTGTATTTTGGATGGCGACTGAAGACCATGATTTTAAGGAGATAAATCACATTAATTTGTTTGGTAAAAAAATAGCTTGGAATAGTAAACAATTTGGTGCTGTTGGTAGCATGAGATTAGAAGGTTTTGATGCAGTTATTAAAGCATTAAAATCAGTTTTAGGAAATAGTCAAAATGCACAAAAACTTATTCAACTTTTTGAGAATGCTTATCTGAAACAAAATAAATTGGCAGATGCTACACGCTATTTGGTAAATGAACTTTTTGGGAAACACGGATTAGTAATTTTGGATGGGGATGATAAAAGGTTAAAAACACAATTTATTCCAATTATTAAGAAAGATATTTTAGAAAGCGGGTTTGTTAATACCATTAAAGAATCTAGTGAAGATCTAGCAAAAGATTATAAAGTGCAAGCCCATGTAAGAGATGTAAATTTCTTTAGATTATCAGAGAAAAAAAGAGAATTAATTAAGGGAGGTATTGCTGAAAATGAGATAGTAAAAAACCCTGAACAATTTAGTCCAAATGTTTTAATGCGACCACTATATCAAGAAACAATTTTGCCAAATATTGCATATATAGGTGGTGGTGGTGAAATAGCATATTGGATGCAATTAAAATCCGCATTTGAGCAAGAAAATATTCCTTTTCCTATTTTGCTTTTGCGAAATTCTGCTTTGCTTATCTCTGAAAAACAATGGAGGAAATTCGAGAGTTTTGGTTTTAATATTGAAAACATATTTTTGGAAGAGTCCCAATTACATAAAAAATATGTACAAAATCAATTTTCTGATGGTTTTAGCTTACATAATGAGATAGCAACTTTCAATAAAATATTCAATACTATATCAGAAAAAACAGCAGATAAAGGATTATTATCTACTATAAAAGCAGAGCAACAAAAGCAGTTAAAATCATTACACAAACTAGAGGAAAAATTGCTACAATCGGAAAAGAAAAAGCATGAAAACGCATTGAATCAAATCAGTAAAATTAAGAAGCAACTATTTCCAAACAATGGTTTGCAAGAACGATTTGATAATTTTACTGCTTTTTATTTAAATCATGGGGGTGACTTTATTGAAATACTACAAGAAGAATTAACTCCCCTAGCGCCTAATTTCGTAATTTTATCCCTTCAATCATCATGAATATGCAGCACGAAAAAATTCTCATTTTAGATTTTGGTTCTCAATACACCCAACTAATTGCGCGTAGGGTAAGGGAGTTAAATATTTTCTGTGAAATATATCCTTATAACAAAATTCCTATAATAACTGGGGATTGCAAAGCTGTGATTCTTTCTGGTAGCCCATATTCGGTTAGAGAAGAAAATGCACCAATTCCTGACTTATCACAGATAAAAGGAAAAATCCCTTTGCTTGCTATTTGTTATGGAGCACAGCATTTAGCACATCATTTTGGAGGAGAAGTTTTACCTTCTAATACTAGAGAATATGGCAGGGCAAATCTTTCGTTTGTAGATACTAAAAACCAGATGATGAAAGATGTTGCTTTTAATTCACAAGTGTGGATGAGCCATGGGGATACCATTGCAAGTATCCCTCAAAATTATAAAATTATTGCTTCCACTAATGATGTAAAAGTTGCTGCCTATAAAATTGAAGAGGAACAAACTTATGCGCTTCAGTTTCATCCTGAAGTATATCACTCAAAAGATGGGGCAACCATCTTGAAAAACTTTGTAGTAAATATTTGTGGCTGTACGCAAGATTGGACACCCGATTCTTTTGTGGATAGCACGGTAGCTGAACTAAAAGAAAAATTAGGAAATGATAAAGTAGTTTTAGGGCTTTCAGGAGGAGTGGATTCTACTGTTGCTGGCGTGCTTTTGCATAAAGCAATAGGGGAGAATTTGTACTGCATTTTTGTAGATAATGGTCTTTTGCGAAAAGATGAATTTCAAAGTGTTTTGCAGCAATACAAAGGAATGGGTTTGAATGTAAAAGGAGTAGATGCAAAAGATAGATTTTATGAAGTGTTAAAAGGGGTTTCTGATCCTGAGAAAAAGCGTAAAGCCATAGGAAATAAATTCATTGATGTATTTGATGATGAGGCGCATAAAATAAAAGATGTGAAATGGCTGGCACAAGGCACTATTTATCCAGATGTTATTGAATCTATTTCGGCTACAGGAGGACCTTCTGCCATCATCAAATCACACCATAATGTAGGAGGACTTCCTGACTTTATGAAACTGAAAATTGTGGAGCCACTGAATACTTTATTTAAAGATGAGGTGAGAAGAATTGGTCGTTCTTTGGCAATTGATGAAGGTATTTTAGGGCGACATCCTTTTCCAGGTCCAGGGCTTGCCATTCGAATTTTAGGAGATATTACTGTTGAAAAAGTGAGGATGTTGCAAGAAGCCGATCATATTTTTATTACTTCCTTAAAAGAATCTGACTTATACAACAAGGTATGGCAGGCCGGCACTATGCTATTGTCTGTCCAAACAGTAGGTGTGATGGGAGATGAGAGAACTTATGAAGATGCGGTGGCGTTAAGGGCAGTGGAATCCACTGATGGTATGACTGCCGATTGGGTGCATTTACCTCATGAGTTTTTAGCTAAAGTATCCAGTGATATCATCAATAAAGTAAAAGGAATTAATCGTGTGGTTTATGATATTTCATCCAAACCACCTGCAACTATCGAATGGGAATAATCAAGAAAATACTACTTGTTATTTTGCTTTTTAGTGTTTGTTTTATTTCTGCACAAACCACCGGAGACACATTGATTGTAAAAGGCACTAGCTATATCCGACATATCGTAAAACCCAACGAATCTTACAATACGATTTCCAGAAAATACAATGTGAGTATTCAGGAGTTGAAATTACATAATAAAAATTCCAAACTTTTCTATAATCAATCCTTACTAATACCCATTAAATTAACTTTAGCGGAACGATTGCTTTTCAAAAATAAAAGAACTAATAGATCTGTTTTTTTTAATTCCAAGAAAGGAAAAGAATACAAAAAATTCGGCAAAAACGACACATTAAATATTGCAGTACTCTTGCCTTTTTATACTACTAAAAATGATTCTCTTTTATCTTTCCTTTCTGAATCTCAGCAAACCAAAGAAGATATTTATAAAGGGTCGTACATGGCCTTAAACTTTTTGGAAGGTGTTATAATTGCAACTGATTCCCTAAATAAAACAGGAATGAACATCAATTTGTTTGTGTATGATACCGAGAATGATTCTAACAAGGTGCAACAGATAATTAATGATGGAAAATTAAAAAATATTGATTTGATAATTGGGCCTGTTTATAGAAGAAACCTAAGCAAAGTAACAAAGCTTTATGGAAGAAATCAGGACAAAATAATTGTGTCGCCTCTTTCCAGAAATACTAATGTATTAAAGCACGGTAAGAATGTTTACCAGATTATCCCCCCTTTCAAAGTTCAAATTGATAAGAATTCCAACTATATATCAAAAAAACACAAGAATGAAAAGATTCTGATTCTTGCCAAAAAAGAGGAAGAAAAGTATGCAAAGCAATATAAATTCTTCTTTAGAAAAGAGAAAAGAAAAGTTAAGCTTTGTCTGTTTGATGGGTTGAATACGATAACAAGAGATACGCTTTGTAAGTTTTTGACTAATCATAAATACATTGTGCTTATTCCTTCTACTGACAGATCCTTTGTGACAAAAACATTAACTGCAATGGGTACAATTGATACTAATATGACTGTATTTGGGTTACACAATTGGAGGTCATTCGAAAACTTAGATATAGAAACCTTAATGAAATTGAATGTGCATTTTCCAGATCCTTATTATTTTGATTATCAGCTCCCAGAAAATAAAAGGTTTATTTCTCTTTTCAAAGATAGATTCCATGCACTACCCAATAAATATGCTCAAGTGGCATTTCAGCAGTGTATGTATTTTTGTTTCAACAAAGGCGACTATAAATTCAAAAAATATTATACTAAAGGAGGTTTTGTTAATCATCATTTTCCTATTGTAAAATACAAGGACTATACCATTGGAAAAGTAGATTAACAACTCTTTATAAAAGCCATTGTCTTTTTATAGTTTATTTTATAATGTTGTACAAATAAGTTAAGGGGATGCAATTCATTTTTCGAAATATAATTATTTATTGTGCTTTATTCTTTTTTAGCCAAAATGTATTTTCTCAGTGTACTGTTTTGGTTGACACCGCTAATGTAAAGCATATTAATTGTCCTAATGGTGGTGCCAGGGAATGCAAGTTTAACGCAAGGAACTTATACTAATTATTCGTGGACCAACATCTCCAACGGTCAAATTTATGGAAATGGACCTTTTATTACTTCAGTTTCTAATTTGGATGCAGATACATATGTGGTGATGGGAAACTCTCCTTATGGCGGTTGTAATACCCCAACTATGACTGATGCTTTTCAGCTTTTGGAGCCAAATCCTCTCATCTGTACTTTTTCATTACTTTTACACAAATAAAAATTCAATTATGCGACTAAATCTTTTATGTATCTTTTTATTTTTTCCATTGCTTACTTTTTCACAAAATGGTTGGAATATGAATTTGCTCGGGTCATTTGATTACGAAACTAATCATAATACTAAATGTAATGATATTTGGGGTTGGGAGGATGGTAGTGGAAATGAGTATGCCTTAGTAGGGCTCGAAAATGGATTCTCTTGTGTAGATGTAACAAACCCATCTTCTCCAGTTGAAGAGTTTTTTATTTCAGATATTAATTCCATTTGGAGAGATATCAAAACTTGGGGTGATTATGCTTACATTACTACTGAAGCAAATGCAGGCCTATTAATAGTCGATTTAACCGATTTGACAGGAAATACCTATTGGCATGTTTCTCAATTTACTAATTCAACAACTGGATCCAGTATTAGCTTTACTTCTGCACATAACATATATATTGATGAGAATGGGATCGCTTATATTTTTGCACCACGAAATAATGGCTCTTCTGTAGCTAATAGTGGAGCTGTTTTTTTAGATGTGAATGCTAATGCCACTAGCCCCGAATACTTAGGAGAGTGGACCGGCCAATATATTCATGATGGAATGGCAAGAGGAGACACTATGTATGCTGGTTGTATTTATGCAGGTAAACTTTTTGTAGTAGATGTTAGTAATAAAAGTAATCCACAGACATTAGGCAGCGTATCAACCCCTAATACTTTTACCCATAATGCTTGGGTTTCTGATGATGGTAATTATGTTTTCACTACTGATGAGCAGTCAGATGCTTATTTGGCAGCTTATGATATTACTAATATTTCAAATATTCAGGAGGTAGATAGGATTCAATCTAATCCTGGTTCTAACTCTATTCCGCACAATACCCATGTAGATGGAAATTTCCTAATTACCTCTTATTACAGAGATGGAACTACTGTGCACGATATTACTTATCCCAACCATATGATTCAGGTAGCGTACTATGACTCTTATACAGGAAGTGGAAATGGATTTAATGGTTGTTGGGGTACTTATCCATTTCTTTCTTCAGGTAATATTATTTCTTCTTATAGAGATAGTTATAATGGTAAAGGTGTTTTGCATATTTATGGCAGAGCCTTTCAGCAAGCTTGTTATTTAATGGGAAATGTAATTGACGGCACTAACGGAAATAATATATCTTCAGCTGATGTTACAATTTTAAGCACCACAACATTTGCACAAACTAATATTGTAGGAGATTATCAAACGGCAGTTGTCGATTCTGGAACTTTTTTGGTGGTGTTTTCTAAAAACGGATACATCTCGGATACTCTACAAGTATCTTTAACAAATGGAGTGATGACTATTTTAGACGCTACACTTTATCCGCCTTGCTTTATGAATATTACTGTTAGTACCACTGATGCGTCTTGCTTTGGAGGAAATGATGGAACTGCAACTGTTCAAGTAAGTGGCGGACAACCTCCTTATGCAATCGATTGGGGTGGAGTGAATCCTAATGCGCTTTCTGCAGGACTCTATCCTATTACTATTTATAATGATTCCTGTATTAAAAATGATACGGTTGTTATATCTGAGCCAAATGCAATAAATGTAAACGCAATAGCTACTGATGTGCTTTGTAGTGGCGATTGTAATGGTACAATTTTTATAAATATAAATGGAGGTGTCCAACCCTATAATATAAGTTGGTACGATAATGGAACTTTAATTTCTAACAACATAATTGTGAGTAATTTGTGTGCTGGAAATTATAATTTTATACTAACGGATAATAATAATTGTACTGAAAATGGAATGCTAAGTATTTTGGAGCCAACTGCATTGTCGCTAAGTGTATCTGCCGATACTATTTTGTGTAATGGAGGTACTAGTATTGCTACTGCCTATCCTTATGGTGGCGTTGCGCCCTATTTTTATAATTGGAGTAATAACAGTAGTAACCAAACTACTGTACTTTCTGTAGGGCAAAGTATCATTACAATTACAGATACTAATGGCTGTAGTTTTACCGATAGCATTATGGTATATCAGAATGATTCTATACTTCTGTATAATAATATTTCTGCAATAAGTTGTAATGGTGCTAATGATGGCAGCATAGCAATTAGTATTTCTTCTGGTGGACAAATACCATTTCAGTATTCGGTGGATAATGGGGTAACTTTCCAAAATACCAATCAATTTTCTTCTCTTTCAGCTGGCACTTATTTTGTAGTGGTGATGGATGCCAACCTTTGTTTGGCAAATGCGATTATTACTTTAACAGAACCATTACCTTTAACTGCAACTAGCACAATTACGGATGTAAGTTGCTATGGAGATTGTGATGGAAATATTCAACTTTTTGTAAGTGGAGGCATGCCAAATTACAATCAGAATTGGAATGGCGCCGACCCCAATGCTTTGTGTGCTGGCACTTTTGTTTGCACCATTACCGATAGTAACTCTTGTGTTTTATCGGTTAGCAATACGGTTATAGAGCCATCCCAATTAACCGCACAAATAATACAAAATGTAAATGATTTAGATGCTATTGCTAATGGCGGAACTTTGCCTTACACATTTGTTTGGAATACGGTAGAAACAACCCCAACAATTACGCCAACTCAAAATGGTACTTATTGGCTTATTGTTAGTGATAATAATGGCTGCACATCCGATACAGTTTTTATTATTTTTGATAACTTCCCCACTAGTGTTTTGGAACTAAATGCCAATGAAAAAACCTTAAAAAGGATTACGGATATTTTAGGAAGAGAAACATCATTTAAAGAGAACAATACTCTTTTCTACCTTTATGATGATGGAACAGTAGAGAAAAGAATTGTTATTGAGTAAAGGTTTTTCATACTTTTACCCTTTGTTTACCCGATTAACCACACATATTTTAGCATAAACATTGCTTAATAACCAAATTAGCACACCATCAAATTTGTAAATTGCTACATTATCTTATCATCCACCTACTCTTTTATAATTAAAACCTTCCTCCTCCAAAATCTCCATCACTTTATCTCTCACATTTCCTTGTATAAGTATTTCTCCATTTTTCACGCTTCCTCCGACCCCACATTTTGTTTTCAGCATTTTTCCAAGCGCTTTCAAATCTTCAGTTGTGCCTACAAACCCCTTTATGATAACCGCAATTTTCCCTGCTCTGTGCTTGTCAATACAAATATTTAAGTTTTGCTCAGAAGGAGGGAGGGTTTCCATCTCCGTATTTTCGTATTCGTACTCAAAATCAGGGTTTGTTGAGTACATTATTCCTTTTCTGTTTTTTCCTTTTTTAACCATTTGGCGAAAATATTTTAAGAGTTAGTGGGTGTATTTGTATTATTATTGGGCTACTAAGCGAATAAGGTTCTCCATCTAAATGAATTACTTTTTCATTAGTTGTAATACTCATTTTATCTGTTTGAATAATGCGAATGTATTTGGAAAGATGCGCTTTTCCTTTTGCAATTTTAAGTAGTAAAGCTGGGATTTTCCATCTTGGAAAATCTTTTACAATTACAAAATCTATCAGCCCATCATCTGTTTTAGCATGCGGTGAAATCTGGAAGTTATTTCCGTACTGACTAGCGTTAGCAAAGGAAATGAGTATTGCATTCACTTGTTCGGTTTTTCCATCATAATCTATAGTGTAATTCCTTGCTTTATATTTTAGTTCCTTATAGATGAGCTTTATATAATTAGAAAAACCTCTATTTGTTAAGTTAGCAAAAAGGTGAGCAATATGGGCATCAAATCCTATTCCTGATACATTTACAAAAGGAATGCCGTTAGCTGTGCAACTATCAATACTTGTTATGCTGCAATTATTTAATTGTTTTATGGATTGTTCAATATTCTTTTCCATTCCAATATGGTAGGCAAAACCATTGCCAGATCCGCACGGAATTACCCCTAGTGCTGTATCAGTGCCAATTACTGCTTTGGCGCATTCGTTTACTGTACCATCACCTCCTACTGCCACTACAATATCTATTTTATCTTCTATTGCTTTCCGGCTGATCTCAGTCGCACTTCCACTTTCCTTTGTATATACAATAGTATAGTCAAAATTAGATAGGTTCTTGGCAATCAGATTTTCAATTCCTTTTTGCTTTCCTGTTCCTGATATAGGATTGATGATAAATCTAATTTTCATACAGTAGTTTGTTTTCAATCATTGCTTTGTTGTACTGCTGTTTTATGGCTTTCAGTTTTCTTATATCTTCTTCTTTTACTTCTAATTTTTTAGTTAAATCCCAATCTTTAAATAGCTGATAATCTTCTCCCTTATTGATTAAAAAACCATTTTCTGAAATAAAATAATACTTATTTCCTAAATAACTTAAAGCCCAACTTTCACTAGTAAGCATTGATTTTCCAAAGGCAAAAAATCCTTTGTTGTAATTCAATAAATCCAAGACAGTAGGCATAATATCAATTTGTTGCACAATGGTATTATTTTCTCCAACAAGACTTCCGTCCCCTTTGAATAGGATAAGTGGTATAGCGTATCTTCCAATCTTATTCTTGTATTTTTTTTGATAGCGTGTGCCACAAGTATGGTCGGCAGTAATTATAAAAATAGTATTTTTAAACCACTGCTGTTTTTTAGCTTTTTCAAAAAAAGTCTGCATGGCATAATCAGAATAAGCAGCTACTTTATGTGCATCTTTTTCTTGCATAAACTTACCTTTATATTTTTCAGAGATCACAAAAGGAGGATGAAGTGTTACCGAAAAAAAAGTACTAAAAAAAGGTTGTTTTTCATTTTTCAAATAATCAGAATAGAAGGCAAAAAATTCCTTATCATATATGCCCCAAACTCCATCATAGTCATCTAAATTATCGTATTCTTCTAAGCCAACATACTTCTGAAATCCTGCTTTTCTGCAAAAGCTATCAAAACCCATTGTACCTCTGAATCCACCATGAAAAAAGGATGTTCTGTAATCTTCTTTTGATAATAATGAAGCTAGACTTTCAAAATTATTTTGGGCATAACTAGATGTAATTAGAGGGTTCTCCATTAACATAGGAATAGAAGCAGTAATTGCAGGAAGCCCTTCAATCGATTTTATTCCAGAAGCAAAAGCATTCTCAAACACTAAACTATGCTCCATCAAACTATCTAAAAATGGAGTGTAGCCATTTCCATTATTGTAAGCACCTACAAATTCTCTTGACAAACTCTCCATTATTAAAATAATTACATTGTTTTCCTGAAAATTCCCGGTTTGATAGTGGTGAATAGGAGTATAAATTTTATATAGTTCTTCTTCTGAAAAATAGTTCTTATTCCTCAATTGTTGACTTCCAATAGAATGTAAAATAGAAAAAGGTGTATTCAGTATTAAACTACAATTATTGGAGCCACTCAGCTCACCTGCATTAATGGGTTTTATGGGTTTTAGCTGCAATCCTCCTCTGGCAGAAACAATAAATATTCCTCCTGCAAAAAGTAGAATAAGCAGCTGTTTACTTATGCTCTTAACCTTTAGTGAAAACCTATATTGAGGTATTTTTTTTATTTTAAGGAGTAAATAAATTTGAAGAATAGAAAATAGGGTAATTGGCCAGTAATCTTTTAGGTATTGAGGGATGATATTTTTTGCGTCATCTCCTAATTGCATTAACTGAAAAAAGTCAATTGTACTCCTTTTCTGGGTAAATCGAAAATATTCAATGTCTATATTATTCAGCAGGATAAAAGGGGTATTTACTCCATAAAAGAGAATATTTACAAGTCTTTGGTATCCTTTTTTGCATCTAAAATTAGTAGGGAAAACAAGTAGAATCAGAATAGGAATATTAATGTAAACTAGAGCGGATAAATCAAAACGAACCCCTTCCAGAAATTCAAAAAATGAGGGATTAGAAAAACTATCAATATTATTGAAAAAAAGACATATTCTGCTTGCAGAGTAGATGCCAAGCAGATAAATAATGCGTTTTAGATAAACTTTTAAATAAACAAATGAATTCATTTAGTGACAGCCACAATTTCCACTACCACAATTATCAGTCGGCTTTCTGAATCTTTTTATCAAATAATAGATTGCAATTCCTAATACTAAAACTATTCCTATTTCTTGCCATGTCATAATTGTCAATTTTTTTTACAAAGTAAATAATTATTATGGTAATTTTGTCTCAAATTCTTTAAGGAATGCAATATAACAGAAAAGGAATATCAGATGAGGAGTTATTAGTTTTATACCAGGCCCTGCTAAAACCAAGAATGGTAGAGGAAAAAATGTTGATTTTATTGCGTCAGGGTAAAATTTCAAAATGGTTTTCAGGCATTGGGCAAGAGGCGATTTCAGTAGGTGTAGTTGCAGCACTGGACCAAGATGAATACATCTTACCTATGCACAGAAATTTAGGAGTATTTACTGGAAAAAATATTCCTTTGGAAAGGTTGTTTTCCCAATTTCAGGGAAAGGCGAATGGTTTTACAAAAGGGCGTGATCGTTCTTTTCATTTTGGAACTCAGGAACATCATATTATTGGGATGATTTCTCATTTAGGTCCTCAATTGGGGGTGGCTGATGGTATCGCTTTGGCAAACAAATTGAAAGATAATAAAAAAATAACTGCTGTTTTTACAGGTGATGGTGGTGCTAGTGAAGGTGATTTTCATGAGGCGCTTAATGTTGCTGCTGTTTGGGATTTGCCAGTAATATTTGTGATTGAAAATAATGGGTATGGTTTGTCTACTCCAAGTTCTGAGCAGTTTAGGTGCAAGCAGTTTGCCGACAAAGGGATTGGTTACGGAATGGATGCATATACGATTGATGGAAATAATATACTAGAAGTATATGCTGCTGTAAAAGATTTAAAAAAGCAAATGGCTGACAATCCTAAGCCTGTTATTTTGGAATGTATGAGTTTCAGAATGAGAGGGCATGAGGAGGCTTCAGGAACAAAATACATACCTAAAGAGTTGATGGAAATGTGGGCTAAAAAAGATTCTGTTGATAATTATGAGGCTTTCTTATTGAAAGAAAAATTAATTTCTCAAGAAGAAATAGATGTTTTAAAGAAAGAAATAAAAGCAGAAATAAATACGGCATGGACTACTGCTGATGGTGAGCCAAGAATTGCTTCAACTCCTGAAAAAGAGTTGGCCGATATTTATGCTCCTTATACTGCTGAAATTATTCAGCCGTCTGCCACTAAAACAGATAAAAGATTAATTGATGCTATTTCGGATGGCTTAAAACAATCCATGCAGAAACATGATAATTTGATTATTATGGGGCAAGATATTGCTGATTATGGTGGTGTTTTCAAAATCACGGATGGTTTTATGAATGAATTTGGTAAAGATAGAGTGCGTAACACACCTATTTGTGAATCGGCTATTGTGAGTGCTGCTTTAGGATTGTCTATTAACGGATACAAATCGGTAATGGAAATGCAATTTGCTGATTTTGTTACTTCAGGTTTTAATCCGATTATTAATAATTTAGCAAAAACACATTACCGTTGGGGCGAAAAAGTGGATGTAGTTGTACGAATGCCAACAGGTGCAGGAGTAGGCGCTGGGCCTTTTCATTCTCAATCCAATGAAGCATGGTTTACCCATACACCAGGGTTAAAAGTAGTTTACCCTGCTTTTCCTGAAGACGCCCAAGGATTGTTGAATGCAGCCATAAATGACCCGAATCCTGTAATGTATTTTGAGCATAAGGCCCTTTACAGAAGTTTAAGCGGCCAAGTTTCGGATGACTATTTTACAACAGAAATTGGAAAGGCAAATTGCATAAAAACAGGATGTGATATAAGTATAATAACTTATGGTATGGGAGTACATTGGGCTTTGGAAGTGCTTGCTAATAATCCAGATATCTCTGCTGATTTGATTGATCTAAGAACATTAGTTCCATTAGATAAAGATATAATTATAAATTCTGTCAAGAAAACAGGAAAAGCAATTGTACTACATGAGGATTGCATGATTGGTGGTTTTGGGGCTGATATTGCTTCTCTGATTTCTGATGAGTGTTTTGAATACTTAGATGCTCCTGTAAAGCGTTCAGCATCAATGGATACTCCTGTTCCTTTTGCTTCTGAGTTAGAAGATGAATTCTTAGCAAAATCAAGATTTGATATTCAGCTAAAGGAATTGCTATCATATTAGAATTCTATCATTTCTTTTTATCAGATGTTAATCTGAAAAAAAATCACGATATTTGTACTCTTTATAAAAACAAAGGAGAATGCGAATTACAATAATTGGGACAGGATATGTGGGTTTGGTTACAGGAGTGTGCTTTGCCGAAATGGGAAATAAAGTAAATTGTGTAGATAAGGATAGTGCAAAAATTAAGGAATTGAACAATGGGATTATTCCAATTTTTGAACCAGGATTAAAAGCAATGGTAAATGAAAGTTATCAAAAAGGAGTACTGGCTTTCACGACTTCTTTGCAAGAAGCCATAAATGAATCAGATATTGTGTTTATTGCGGTAGGAACTCCCCAAGATGAAGATGGAAGTGCTGATCTTACACATGTGATAAATGTAGCAAAAGAGATAGGTAAAGAAATGAATCATCCTTTAATTGTAGTAGATAAATCTACTGTTCCTGTCGGAACGGCTGAGAAAGTGAGAGAAAGTATTCAAACCGAATTAAATAGCAGAAAAGAAAATATTGACTTTGATGTTGTCTCCAATCCTGAATTTTTGAAAGAGGGTAGTGCAATTAAGGATTTTATGCAACCAGATAGAGTAGTTATTGGTTCTGAAAATGAAAATAGTACAAATGTTCTAAAAGCGCTTTATCGTCCTTTTACAATAAACAGAGAGCGATTTATTCAAATGGATATAAAAAGTGCGGAAATGACAAAATATGCAGCTAATGCTTTTTTAGCTACCAAGATTAGTTTTATGAATGAAATGTCTAATATTTGTGAAAGAGTTGGGGCTGATGCAAATATGGTGCGAATGGGTATTGGAAGTGATAATAGAATTGGCTATAAATTTATTTATCCTGGATGTGGATATGGTGGGAGTTGCTTCCCAAAAGATATTAAAGCATTAGAAAAAACTGCTAAGGATTTTGGTTATACTGCAAATATTCTGGGGGCTGTGGAAAAAGTCAATGCAGAACAGAAAAAATTAATTGTAAGGAAAATAACAAATAAATTTTCTGAAGATTTGAGCGGAAAATGTTTTGCTGTTTGGGGGCTTAGCTTCAAACCAGGAACAAATGATATGCGTGAGGCGCCTTCCATTGTTATCATTAAAGAATTAATTGAGAAAGGTGCAAAAATACAGGTCTATGACCCAAAAGCTATGAAAGAGGCAGAAGAGCATTATTTTAAAAACGAACCTAAAATCTCTTATTGTGAAAATAAATATAAAGCCATTGATGGAGCAGATGCTCTTATTTTAATCACCGAATGGAAGGAATTTAGAAGCCCTGATTTTACTAGAATAAGCGCTCTTTTAAATCAAAGTGTTATCTTTGATGGGAGAAATCAGTACGATAAACTGATGTTAAAAAAATATGGATATGAATATTATCAAATTGGAGTTAAATGAAGGGTAAGAAACATGACTTTTCTAAGATTAAGTTGTTTTTATCAGATGTTGATGGTGTGCTTACTGACGCAGGAATGTATTATACAGAAAATGGTGATGAATTTAAGAAATTCTGTGCTTATGACGGAATAGGCTTTCAACTTTTGCAAAAAACAGGGATAAAAGTAGGTATTTTAACCACTGAAGATAGAGAGTTAAATAGAAGAAGAGCTAAGAAACTTGGATTAGATTTTGATTTTCATGGCTTGAAAGACAAACTTCAGTTAGTTAAAGATTTATGTGAAAAAGAAAATATTTCCTTAGATGAGGTTGCATATATTGGTGATGATATAAATTGTTTCGGTTTACTATCTAATGTTGGTATTGCTGCTTGTCCGAATAATGCAGTTTCAAA
>DUAL01000203.1 GCA_012960835.1 Flavobacteriales bacterium
AACTTCCGATAAATTATGCGGTGGCATATTGGTTGCCATTCCAACTGCAATTCCTGTAGCTCCATTTAGTAAAAGATTAGGTAAACGAGATGGTAAAACTGTTGGTTCTTTTAACGAATCATCAAAGTTTAATTTATAGTCAATAGTGTCTTTATCAATATCTAAGAGCATGTCTTCTGATATTTTTTTAAGGCGCGCCTCAGTATATCGCATAGCTGCAGGATTATCGCCATCAATGGAGCCAAAGTTTCCTTGCCCATCTACTAGCATATAGCGCATACTCCATTCTTGTGCCATTCTCACCATAGCATCATATACGGCAGTATCACCATGTGGATGAAATTTACCTAAAACCTCCCCTACTATTCTTGCTGATTTTTTATAAGATGAGCTTGCTTTAATTCCTAATTCGTGCATTCCGAACAAAATTCTGCGGTGAACTGGCTTCAAACCATCTCTTACATCTGGAAGAGCTCTAGATACAATTACTGACATTGAATAATCAATGTACTTTGACTTCATTTCTTCCTCTATATTTATCGGAATTATTTTTTCTCCTAGCGGCATATTTTCGATTGTTTTATATTAAGGAAACAAAGAAAACAAATTTGCGTATTTTAGGATAAGAAAAGGCACTTTATTTCGTTTGTAAGTTATGAACATTTTTTGTTGAAAAAAACAGATTGACAATGGAAAAAATAGCTTGTATTTTCTCTAATTATTGCAGTATGAAAGAAGGCGTTATTTATTAAATTAAAAATTGAGATATGAATACTGAATTTTCAAGCAGGATGAAGGAGGTTTTTACCTATGTAAAAGAAGAGGCTTTACGCCTAGGACATGATACAATTGGCACAGAACATTTGCTTTTAGGAATCATCAGAGATGGAAATGGTACGGCCATAACCGTATTAAAAAGCTTAGGGTTGGATATTAATGATTTGAGAAAAGTAATTGAAAATACCATTATTTCTGCAAACAAAACGAAATCTAAAATAGTAGATGAGGAAAAAATACAATTTAAACGCCAAACTGAAAGGGCTCTTAAAAAATCTATTTTGGAAAGAAAAAAGCTAAAATCGGACGAAATAAAAACAATTCATGTGCTACTTTCTATTTTACTTGATAAAAACAATATGGTAAGCACCACATTAAAACATTTCCAGATAAACTATGATATAGTGCTTGACGAATATTTAGAACTTTATGATGATGTATTGGCAGAATTGGATAGCCCACTAGATGAAGATGATGACGATATTTTTGAGCAAAAAGAAGATGTCAAAAAACCAACAGGAAGCAGTAAATCATCCACTCCTGTTTTAGATAATTTTGGTAGAGATTTAACAAAATCAGCAATAGAAGGAGTATTGGACCCAATAGTTGGCAGACAAAAAGAAATAGAAAGAGTTTCTCAAATTTTAAGTAGAAGAAAGAAAAACAACCCTATACTAATTGGGGAACCAGGAGTTGGTAAATCAGCTATTGCAGAGGGGCTTGCCTTAAGGATTGTAAACAAAAAAATTTCCAGAGTTCTATTTAACAAAAGAATTATTATGCTTGACCTAGCTGCACTTGTTGCTGGCACAAAATACAGGGGACAATTTGAAGAAAGAATGAAAGCTGTAATTAATGAGCTCGAAAAAAATCCGGATGTTATTTTGTTTATTGATGAAATCCATACCCTTGTTGGTGCTGGTGGAGCCTCTGGCTCATTGGATGCATCTAATATGTTCAAACCCGCTTTGGCCAGAGGAGAACTGCAATGCATTGGTGCAACTACGCTTGATGAATACCGACAGCATATTGAAAAAGATGGGGCATTAGAAAGAAGGTTTCAAAAAGTAATGATAGAGCCAACTACCATTGATGAAACCATTGAGATTTTACAAAACATCAAAGATAGATATGAGGACCATCATAATGTAAGTTACACAGAGGATGCTATAAGGGCATGTGTGCTTCTTACCGATAGATATATGAATGATAGATTTTTACCAGATAAAGCCATTGATGCTTTGGATGAAGCTGGTTCCAGAGTTCATATTACGAACATAAGGGTTCCTGAAAATATTCTTCATCTGGAAGAAAAGCTAGAATTAATAAAGAAGAAAAAAGGACAAGTAATTAAAAAGCAAGCTTTTGAGGAAGCTGGCAGATTAAGAGATAAAGAAAAAAATCTTATTGCTCAATTAGACCATGCCAAGGATATTTGGGAAAAGAACCTGAAGAGTAATCGAGAAACTGTTTCAGAAGAAAATATTGCAGAAGTAATTGCAATGATGACGGGTATACCTGTTCAGAGAATTGCAGAACAGGAAAGTAATAAATTGGTGTGTATGGGTGATGAGTTAAAAAAACATATAATCGGCCAAGATGATGCAGTAAAGAAAATTGTAAAAGCAATAAGAAGAAACAGAGTAGGATTGAAAGATCCAAACAAACCGATAGGTTCATTTATCTTTTTAGGAGCAACAGGAGTTGGAAAAACGCATCTTGCTAAAGAATTATCAAGAGAATTATTTGATAGTACTGAAGCTCTTATCCGAATAGACATGAGTGAATACATGGAAAAATTCTCCGTTTCACGGCTTGTTGGAGCACCTCCAGGATATGTTGGTTATGAAGAAGGCGGACAGCTTACCGAAAAGGTAAGAAGAAAACCATATTCTGTGATATTATTGGATGAAATTGAAAAGGCACATCCTGATGTATTCAATCTTTTGTTGCAAGTGTTGGATGATGGGCAAATGACCGATAGTTTAGGAAGAAGAATTGATTTTAAAAACACAGTTATCATCATGACTTCAAATATTGGATCTCGTCAATTAAAAGATTTCGGACAAGGTGTTGGCTTTAATACTTCTGCGAAAAAGCAAGGAGCTGATAAACATAGTAAAAGTGTGATTGAAAATGCACTGAA
>DUAL01000204.1 GCA_012960835.1 Flavobacteriales bacterium
CCGTCATCATAAATGTAAAAGAGTAGTTCATGCTTTTTACCTATTGTTTCTCTTCCTAGAACATCTGTCACTTTAAGGAGTGTTCTTATATTAATTATTTCATTAATATCTGTTGTGCCAATACTAATATTAAATGGATAAATGCAAGCAGTTACTGGATTTCCAGCAAACCAGCTATCCATTAAGTGTAGAACTCCGCTAAATGGTAAACTAAAATTTTGAACAACCTCTAAGGATCTAGTCTCTGTAGTATTTGCCATAAGAGTAAAAACATTAAGTGCTGTATTAAAATTTTCATAGGCTATCGTGTCGCCTACACTATTTAACAAGACAAAACCAGGGTAGCCAACACTAGGGCCATAACCAAAAACTTGTACATCAAAATATATTAAATCTGGTGTTGTAGTTGTGTCAATTTGGTTAAAACTAACAATCACAGAGTCACATTCATTTGGGGGTGTCTGCCCCATTGACATCATCATCCAGCCACCATTATATAAAATAGTATCACACAACATACAAGTAAATGTCATTCCTTGTCCTGTAATTATTGCAGTTGCACACACCAATACGGTATCCAAATTATTAAGCGTAAATGTTGGATTATATGCTGTATCAGAAGTGATAAATGCACCAGTGTTAAAGTTAGTTACATTCCAATTAATATCAAAAGAGTATAAAAAGGTGTTCATATAAGGATTAGCTAAAGTTGTGTATGTAACAGTTGTTGGTGTAGATCCTGAAATCGAAATAGATACAGAATCGCAATAATTAACTTGCGATTGCGCGTGAAATACAAAAAATACAAAAAGTATAAGTAATATTTTTTTCATAGGTTTTATTTTATCAATTATTAATTTCATCTAATTCAGTAACTTCTGAGGAGCGTGCTAGCAAACTTTCACACACTTCTTTTAGTCCTGCCAATCCTTTTTCAAAATCTGGTGCAACCATATCTTCAATAAACATTGTCATAAAACTCATTAAAAATGGCATTTTTCCACTCATGCTCCAAGAAACATTTGTTCCATTCTCAGTTTCTTCAAAATGCCAACTACCATTTCCCCAAGCTAATTTAGTTTTCATTCCTTGCGAACTACATTCAATAATTTCTAAATCCCCATCTCCGACTACATCACTAGTCCAAATCATTTTAGCACCTAATCCTCTTTCAGCACCTGAATAATTAGTGATCATTGAAGTGTCATTTTTCCACCAAACAGCCCAATTTTCCCATTGGTGTAAATCGGTAACTTGCTCATAAACAATATAGGTTGGCACATTTATTTCCACACTTCTTTCTACCTTATAATCTGGCGAAATAAACCAATTGAATGTTGTAAATGCAAGCACTAATATCAGTGCCCATTTCAAAATTATTTTTCCTGCTTTCATAATTTTAATTTCTGATTAGTAATTAAGTCTGCAAATTACAAAAATTCAGGAAATCGGAAATATCCTTTTTCAGATAAGTCTCATAAGCTCAGGTTTTCTTACCTTTACAAAATGAAAAGACTACTTACACTTTTACTGTGCTTACCACTATTAGGACTAGCACAACAAACCATAAATGGCAGCATCACACATGGAGGATTGCAAAGAGATTATATTTTATATGTTCCTGCAACTTATTCTGCAGGCACAGCTGTGCCATTAGTTTTTAATTTTCATGGATACACCTCTAACGCTTCCCAACAAATATGGTACGGAAGTTTTACTGAAATTGCCGACACTGCAGGATTTATTGTAATTCATCCTGAAGGAACTTTGGATAATTCTGGAAATACTCATTTTAATGTTGGTTGGGGAGGAAGTACAGTTGATGATATAGGATTTACATCTGCTCTTATCGATTCTATCTCTGCAGAATATAGTATTGACCAAAATAGGGTTTACAGCACAGGTATGTCCAATGGTGGTTATTTTAGTTATCATTTGGCATGTAATCTAAGCGTCAAAATTGCGGCTATTGCATCAGTTACTGGAGCTATGTCTCAATATACTCAAGCAATCTGTAATCCATCACACCCAACACCTGTAATGGAAATCCATGGAACAGCTGATCTTACGGTTCCTTTTAATGATATTATATCTGGATTAGGATATTGGAGAAATTATAACAATTGTAATCCTATTGCTGATACAACAATCATTCCGGATCTCGTTTTGGGTGACTGGAGTACTGTTGAGCATATTGTTTTTGATAACGGAGATAATGGTGTAACGACTGATTTGTTTAAAGTTATTAATGGTGAGCACACCTGGCCAGGAAGCAATTTTACTATTGGTGTTACAAATTATGATATTAATGCTTCTGTTGAAATATGGAAATTCTTCTCAAGATATGATATTAACGGACTTATTAGCCCAACAGAAATCAATAATATCACCACTAGTAAATCTCCTAAACTAATAAAGATTGTGGATGTTTTAGGAAGAATTGCAATCCCTAAGCCCAATACGCCACTTTTCTATATTTATGATAACGGAAGGGTAGAAAAAAAAATCACAATTCATTAATGTTTGATGTTGTCATTCTTACAGATTACCGCTATGTAAATCCAGAAAAAACGGATTGGTATACCGATCATGTTTTACTAGAAGATCAACTACTACAGACTGCATTAGAAGATAAAGGCTTAAAGGTTTGCAAAAAAGATTGGGCAGACAGTAACTTTGACTGGACAACAACTAAGTATGCAATCTTCCGCACTACTTGGGATTATTTCGACAGGTTTGAGGAGTTTTTTGATTGGTTAGAAAAAACTAAAAATAAAACTACTTTTATCAATTCTGCTGAAATTATCCAAAAGCTGCTGAGTTTTTGGCAGTGGAGATTGAAAAATTATTTTGC
>DUAL01000205.1:0-1573 GCA_012960835.1 Flavobacteriales bacterium
AGTACTAACCAATTTAGAAAAGATAGTGTCATTAGTTCTTGAAAACAATGAATCTAAGTACTCAAAAAATATACCAAACACTAGAATTGAATCTAGTGGGTACAACCTATCTCCTGGCAAATATGTTTTAGACTCAGATATGCAGTCAATACATAAGTTTCTAAAAAATGAAAACACTAGTACACTAGGCCAACATATTAAGATTATCAGCCCGAGAGTGCATCGTAAAGGTGTCGACAGTGGTCTGGATGTATTAGAAATTGGTGCAGTAGACATACCTGATAGAGGCTATATAGACCAACCAGTTAAATCTACGTTACTAGACAAGGAAATTCCTAATAACTTTGCAAAGCATAATGATATCGTTGTTATTGCTAAGGGAAGTACAGGGAAAGTTGGCATCGTGCCATCAAACGTCCCAGCACCTGGAAAAGATGGCTGGATTCTTGGTCAATCTGCGATCATTCTTCGAGTTATTAGCGATGAAATTGATCCAAATTCTTTGCTGGTATATTTACGTTCAGAGATAGGTCAATCATTATTAAAAAGCATTACTTCTGGTAGCACAATACCATTCATTAAGTTGTCAGATTTAAAGGAGCTTCGAATTATTGTTCCTGATGTTAAAACTAATGAAAAAATTAGTAAAAAACTTAAAAAAGAAGAAGATATTAGTCAACAAATTAAAGAGTTGCAGGGGCAACAACTTGCACTTACAGACAATATCTGGAATATACAAAAGAGAAGTGTATGAACGCACAACAACCAATTAGATTTAGAATATAAAAGTAAAGGAGTAAAAATATGAATGAAATTATTTGTCCAAATTGTAAAAAGGCTTTTAAAGTGGATGAAGCTGGATTTGCCGATATCCTTAAACAAGTTCGCGACCAGAAGTTTGAAGAAGAGCTAGAAAATCGACTAGCTCTTGCAGAAAAGGATAAGGATAGTGCGGTTAAACTTGCAGAGGCTAAAAAAGACAAACAGCTCACTGAATTAAAATCTAAAAGTGATGCCGAACTTGCTGGAAAATTAGCGCAAAAAGAGGTAGAGATCGCTGAAATGAAATCCAAAATTCAGAATGCAGAGATAGAAAAAAAACTTGAAGTTTCAGAAGCTGTTAAAGAAATAGAAAAGGAACGTGATGATCTTACTAATGATTTAAAAATAAAAGAAACTGAAACAGAATTACTTGAAATATCAATGAAAGATAAATTTGCAAATCAGCTAGTTGCCAAAGATGAAACCATCAAAATTAGAGATGAACAAATAGAGCGCTTAAAGGACATGAAGTTGAAGATGTCAACAAAAATGGTAGGGGAGTCGCTAGAGAAGCATTGCGAAACCGAATTTAATAAAATTAGATCAGTAGCATTTCCATTGTCTTACTTTGAAAAAGATAACGATGCCAGTCAAGGATCTAAAGGCGATTATATTTTTAAAGACTTTGATGATGATTTGGTGAAAAATCTCTTAGAGTATCATAACCAAAATGGCGGTTTATCTCGTTATGTAAAGATTAGATATTTTTATAATAAATTACTTAGACAGAAAATTTCAGAAGAAAAGATTG
>DUAL01000205.1:1583-2297 GCA_012960835.1 Flavobacteriales bacterium
GGCGTCGAGAGTGTCTCGATAATGTTTGAGATGAAAAATGAAAATGACGAAACCTCAACAAAGAAGAAAAACGAGGATTTTTTCAAAGAATTGCATAAGGACAGGGTTCAGAAGGGTTGTGAATATGCTATTCTGGTGTCTCTTTTGGAGCCAGAAAGTGATTTATATAATCAAGGAATAATTGATGTTTCACATCGCTATGAAAAGATGTATGTGATTCGGCCGCAGTTCTTTATTCAAATAATTTCACTACTTAGAAATTCGTCTTTAAATTCACTAAAGTATAAAAAAGAACTAGAGACGGTCAAGGCTCAAAACATCGATATTACCAATTTTGAAAGTGAATTAGATGAGTTCCGGGATGGTTTTGGTAGAAATTATGACTTAGCTTCGAGAAAATTTCATGAAGCAATTTCCGATATAGACAAAATAATCGATAAGCTTCAAAAAACCAAAGCCTCTCTTCTTGGCTCAGAGAATAATTTACGTCTAGCGAATAACAAAGCCAATGATCTAAGCATAAAAAAACTAACCAAGAATAATCCAACTATGGCGCTGAAATTTGATGATTTGAATTAATGAGTTATTTAACCAAATCAAAATTCAAACTAGCTGTTGAGTGCCCAACTAAACTATTTTATACAGGCAAGTCTGAATATGTAAATAATAGAATAGACAACCCCTTCTTGGAGGCGTTAGCAGATGGTGGCTTTC
>DUAL01000205.1:2520-2840 GCA_012960835.1 Flavobacteriales bacterium
TTTTTAACTCAAAAAGAAGATAAAGTGCTAGCTAAATGGAAGCCATACCTTTTTGATGTGGCTTTTCAAAGATACGTGGTGCGTTTAGCTTTCCCAGATTTAACAGCAACCTCTTACTTATTACTAACAGATAAAACAACTGCCGCACCAACTGAAGGACTTAATCAGAAATTTAAAATTACGATAGATGATAAAAAGCGTAAAGGTGTGAGTGTTTCATCCTCATTAAGCGATGAGGATCTGTCAGTAAAACTTATACGTCGAATTCCTGTTGATATTGAATGTGATTTAATTTGCAATACAAAAGTAGGCGATGATCG
>DUAL01000206.1 GCA_012960835.1 Flavobacteriales bacterium
ATCCGCATCCATCTTGCCACGTAACTCGTTGGCAATATCCCACAGCTTTTGTTCTAATTTTTTCTTGTCTTCGTCACCCATATGAATTTATATATCCTAGAGAGTATTTAAAACAGTAATCAGCATAAGAGTGTTAAGTACCCAAATAAGTATCATTAAATAAGATAAAACCACCCAAACCTTAGAGCCATAGTATTGTCTTATTGAATTATAAAATCCAATCAACCATAAAAGTAAATAGGCTACATTAACAATCAATACTGTAGCAAATAATTTTTCAGAGTAACTTCCAGCATAAGCGCCTAACACTTTAAAAATAACATTAACCACAACACCGTATAACCAATAAGTCTTAGCTAAGCCATAGTCTCCATCTTTTAGCTTTATAAAAAAGTTTTTATTGCTATCCAAATCAATATTGCTATTAGTGTTTAAAACAGGACTTTCAACACTTTTATCAGCTTCTTTACTTGTGGCTTTAGTGTTCTCATACTTCTTATTACGAATGCTAAATACCATAATAAAATAAGGTATTAATGCCCACAACCATATTAAAAATGATACTGGGGTTTCGGCCATAAACTTTTTAATATCAACATTTAACATTAAGACCGAAGCTAAAATCAGTAGTATTGCGACAATTTCAAATATCTCTCTAATTACTGTTGTTGCTACAATATTAAGCTTTCTTTTCTTTGCAGATTTGTACGCTAGCGCACCCAAAATTATTACAAGACCAAAAACAAGACCATTAGCACTTCCGCCAGTCTTTTGAGCTGCGACATTTACTCCTGAAAGAAAATATAAAACACCTAAAACAATTGCCGCACTTGAACCAAAAAACTCTGTCGCACTAACACTTATATTAGATTCACCACTTATTGTTTCTTTAAATTTTATAAAAAAGTTTTTACTCTTATTGATATCCAACTGAGGTTTACTATCAGCAATTAAATTAGGGGTTTCGATGCTTATCTTTTTTTCGCCATCGTTAGCATTAGATTTATAAGTAATAACATCATTAGTCCTACTACCAAATACCATAAAAATATACGCAGCAATACTGCCCAGCCAAACGATTGATGTTAGAGGTTGGTATGTAAAAAACATTACATCTCCAACAGAAAACATAAACAATAAGAAAAAAGACGTAAGAATCAATACTGATTCAAGACCTATTCTAAATGTTGTTGGTTCAGAAATATAAATCCGTCTTCTTTTTGCAGACCTATAAGCAATTGCCGCTAAGATAATACCTGTTCCGCTTAATACACCGCCTAATGTATGTTCTGACTCAACTCCATAAAGTTCAAGTGCAAAATACAGGCAGCCTACTAATAAAATTGCAATGGAGCCACTATAGTTTTCTTTAAGTTTCATTATTCACACCTTTCTTTCAAATTTATTTTTTATTTAAATCAATCAAACTATTAACTATTGCTGCTAAAGATTCGTCCACCCACCTCAAATCTTTTTCAGACTTGTACACAGCGCTAATCTCTAATTCAAGCATTTTTCCTTTAACTAATAAAAAAGATTGCGCCTTAACTCTCTGCTTTGGGTCTTTAATAACACTTCTATATCCAAAAGAATTTGCATTATCAAACAAAACTTTAGCGTTAGGGTTGTTAGAGTTGCTATCTCTAAATTGCTTGCCAAGCATTTTTCTAAACTTAGAGAAGTCTTTACGATTTATCTCGCCAACCACAAAATCTTCACTTATTGAAAGGCCTATAACTTTCCCTAGCGCAGGCTGCTTTTCTTCTAAAAATAAAATTAAGTCATTAGCAGGTATATAAAACTCCAAAGGCAGAATCGAAGATTTAGACTCATAAGAAGCGCTTAAGAAAAATTCTGGAAAGACTTTTGATACTGGTACAAGTTCTTTTTTTAGTTGTATATTAATTTCAGTTCCATCAAGCTGAACAAAGCCCTCTTTCGCATTTACGAAAGAGGTAACGATTAAGCACAAAATTAAAACTAAATATTTTCTTATATTCATAATCATATAATCGACTTAAGGACCGATATAAGTGCTTGTTGAACAACAAAACCACCTAAAACAATAACAATTAAATAGCCCCTGCCACTTCTAATTTCAACTTTAAATAATAAGTTCACAATGAGACCAACGAACCAATACAATATCCCCAAAGTCAAACCAAGTAGCAGTAACTCCAACATATTTTTAAACCTTGACGTTAATCTGTCAGCTGAAGTAATTTCCTTCTTTTTAGTCTGATATTGAGGCTTTTCACTCTCTTCGAAAATCAAACTATCTCCAGCACGTATTTCCAAATAAGGAATTGCTGGGTTTGCTTCAGAGCCAATCATAGGGTTGCCAAACTCATACCTGTAAGGGTCTTTAGTGAATGTGTAGTACGTGCTTCCAGCACTGCCTTCTCGCCTTAAACTTCCGTTTTCAATGTGTACGTTAGGTTTATCAATTGTCGGTCTGCCGTTAAACCAAATCGTAAGCCTATAATTTGCATCTGAAACTTCATCAACACGAACCACACCTTGCTTAATATTTATCTTATGTACGGCTCTTTTGTAGTCTTTAACCGAACTGTGTAATAACTTCTTATCAGCGCCAGAGGTATCGCCTTCTGCAAATACAGGAGCATTTATAAGCAACAACGTCAGTAAAAAGAAAGAAAGAAGTTTCCGCATATCTTTTAAGTAAAAAAATAAGTTCCAAAATGGATAGTATAGATGATGGTAGATTTACAATGGATTTAAAATCCTATCTCATATGTAAGGGATGGTTTATTAATACATCTGCACCAACAGTTGAGCCTCCCCCTGGGGGTGTAAGTTGGTGTGA
>DUAL01000207.1 GCA_012960835.1 Flavobacteriales bacterium
ATAGTAAAATAAGATTTTTCATGATAAAATTATTTAATTTTTAAAACTAGTGGAGGTAATAATTTAGTAGCTGTTCCCTTGGCGTCTGTTCTTTTTGCCATAATGTTGGAAACAGTTATAGTATTACCTGATTTTGTATTGTTAATAATTGCATTTATTTTTGTTGTGAATCTTTGTCCGTTTACAGTTAAATTAACCTGATCTCCTTTATAAACAGTGGTAAAAGAATAAGCAACAACCTTATATCGAACACCTTTAAAATCAAAATCTTCCAATTTAGCTTGAATTCCACCTGCCGCTAACATTCTTTGTTTTTCAATTACACCTTCTGATTTTCCGCCAATATATGGCCTTGGTGGTGGCACTTCTTTCACCCTAAATTCAACTGCTCCCATTTTTGTTCTTTTCCCTTCAATGATAGTAAATAAAGTAACCATTGCTTTTCCTTTTTTTGTAGGCCTTGCAATATATTCTCCATTTGATTTCTTTGTTGCTTTTAAATTTCCATTTGACATGGAGGCAGTAATATCAATAGCAGCAAAACCTGGTACAGAAATTTTTACAGGATTGTCAACCTCCAAATAAAATACATTCATGTTGATAGGAGAAACCACTACGCTTTTATTTGCAACTAAATAACTGCCTTTAAAAGGATACATTTTTAATCCCATATCTGTCTTCATGCTTATTAGCCCACCCCATTCTTTTAATCCTTCAGTTTTTGTTCTTGTCTTAAATAATCCTTTACCTTTTTTCACAGAGATTATTTCATATTCCCCTACCATTTCATAACCGCCAGATTCTTCTGAAGCAGTATATTCTCCTATATAAATTTCTGGATCTTGAGTAGTATCTTTTGCCGCAATAAATATCTCAGCCTTGAAGCTATCTCCTCTTAACACAAAATTAGAAACAGGAATTTGAATAGCTTCTGCTGTAGTAAACTTTAAAGAAGATGCATTTATCTCTTGTCGTAAAAAATCAATTACATTAGCCTCTGCGTTCCTAATATCAGATTGTGTTTTTGACAGTAGCGTTAGTGCAGCCACAGATGGCATATCGTTAAAGTAATAATTCTCCCATGATTCTTTTCCTTTCCCTTTTTCTTTTACTTTGTCAGAAGTGTTTAAAGTAGTTGTGATGGCATTCCTTAAAGCAATATTATCACCTGCAATAGAGATTATAAAATCTTTATACACATTAATATTATCTTTTAGTATTTTAGCTTCTCCCGAGTTTACCATTATTTCCCCAGAAACGTCTCTATTCTCCTTGTTTTCTAAATCGGCAATTTTTTCGCCTTTCCTTTGTGGGCTTAATTCATCATAAGGAACTTCAAACATATTCTCCTTAAGTTTATCGCCTTCCTCATTGTATTTCTCCCCTAAATAAACTTCTTTATCTACTTTTAGTACCAAAGTATATTTAAGTTTTTGAATGTCTTTAATTAATTTTTCGGCTTTTTCTTTTACCTGAAATGCTTTCTCTTTCCAAGGGCCTGCCTTTACAGGATTTTGTTCTACTGCCTGCATAAAAGCGGAATAGGTCTCCTCATTTTTATTGTCAAACTGATTGGTAGTTCTTACAATACCAGTATTCACTTCAAAGAATGATTCCAATACCTCTTTCGATACATTAAGTGCAAGTAGTGCTGTAAGCACCAAATACATCATATTTATCATCCTCTGCCTAGGACTTAACTCACTGGGGTGATTTCCTGCCATTTACTTTGCTATTATTTTTATTTATTCGGATTCATTGCATTTAGCATATTACCATAAACCTGATTAAGTGCGGATAGGTTTTCTGCTAATTTACCAACTTCTTGCTGGAAACGCTTTGAGTCTTCAATGGAAGTGCTCAAATTTTGTAAGAATTGGGTGGATGCTTCCATTT
This sequence comes from Flavobacteriales bacterium, assembly GCA_012960835.1. GTDB lineage: Bacteria > Bacteroidota > Bacteroidia > Flavobacteriales > BACL11 > DUAL01. The sequence continues at coordinate 1,897 of DUAL01000207.1, forward strand.
GCTGTGAAGAAGTTTGTAATTGTAATTCGTATAATGAATTCAGTGCGTTCATATTTTTCACACCCTCTTGTATTTGCTGATTGTACTCAGAAATAGCGCCAGCTGCCTCAACCGTTTCGTTTAACTTTGTTGCCGTTTCGCCAAATTTTCTAAGCCCATCTCCTAAACTTTCAATTAACTCATCTTCAATTTTAGCTCTTTCTAGCGCTTTGTCTAATTGCTGAGCAGGAGTTCCTTTTTTATCCGGATCTTTCATGTATGCTAGTTCTGGATATACCAAAGACCAATCTGGATCTTCTTTAGCACTTTCAAAAGCAGAAAAGAAGAAAATAACGGCCTCTGTTACTAATCCTATTGTTAAAAAAAGTCCGGCACCTGTCCAATGCTGAATTTTAAATAGGGCTCCTAAAATTACCAATGATGCTCCCCATCCATAAAGGCGAGCCATAAAAGTTTTAAATCCCGGTTTATTTGCTATTTCCTTAATTCCCATTTTTTCGTTTTTTTAATTTATTTTATTTTTATTCAAAATCTTGTTTATCCCTTCCTAAGAAATCCACAGCACATCTAAATCCAATATAACATTTTGCTGTATCTTGGTATTCGAAATCCCTTGTACTAGTTTGTATAAAGTAGGATATATCTTTCCAAGAACCCCCTCTAATTACTTTTCTTTTCAATACTTCTGAATCAGAATCCTCAGCAGTTAAAGTATAGTCCATATTCATATCATGTGCATAAGAAAAAGCTGATTCATCAAAAGTATTGGATGTCCATTCTGATACATTTCCAGCCATATCATAAAGACCATATGCATTCGGATTATAACTAGCCACTTTTACCGAACGCAAACCGCCATCTGCTGTATAATTTCCTCTTAGTGGTTTAAAGTTAGCTAAGAAACATCCTTTATGATTTCTAGTATAAGGCCCTCCCCAAGGGTATGGGGATAAGTCCATTCCACCTCTAGCAGCATATTCCCATTCCGATTCTGTTGGTAATCTGAACTCAGGCAAAGTTGTCTCGTTATTTCTTTTTAGGAAACGATTCATTATTTGGGTTCTCCATTTGGTAAAAGCAACTGCTTGACCCCAATTTATTCCTACTACAGGGTAATCATCAAAAGCTGGATGCCAAAAATATTCAGATGTCATTGGCTCATTAAAAGCATATGCATAATCGTGCATCCAAGCAAGAGTATCTGGGAAAATACTAACCTCAACATCTTTTAAGAATACGGAACGATCTCTTTTTCCTGTGGCATCATTTTCTCTATTTGCTTTTTGTGCTGCTTTTTTCAAATCTAATTCTTGATATGCATAAATCAGTTTTCTAGTGTCAATTACCCTTTGTCTATTTAACCTTTCATGTTCAGGTAAATATATTTCTTCCTCTAAAATTTCTCTTACTTCAATATCATCCCATCTGATTCTTTCTTTCCAATTGATAAGAGCTGGTTCAATGAAGTTGCCGTACTCATCTTCCTCAATTAGGTGTCCTTCAATTCCTGCATCACCCAAAATTCTATGCGCAATAGAATCTCTTACCCAATCAGTAAACTGACGATATTCATTATTTGTTATTTCTGTTTCGTCCATATAGAAAGCTGCAAGAGAAACCATTTTTGCAGCAGTTACATTAGCAAAAGGTACATCTTGGTCAGAGGGACCCATTACAAAACTACCTTGTGGAATAAAAACCATTCCGTAAGGATCAGTTGGTTGCCAAATAGCTCTATCTTGGATTCCAATTAGTTCGCCATTACCGGAATTACCGCAACTGCTTAAAATCGTAATAATTAATCCAAAAAATAATATTTTTTTCATAGTTTTTATTTTTGTTTCGCTCCTCAAGCGAAAATGATTACTCTTTAATTTTAAAAATCATCATACATCTTTTTACAACGCATAATGATTTGTTATTTTTTTTTCAATTTATAAGAACCTGGGGTTTTTGTAACTTTTCATAGGTCTGTCGTAGGAAACCTTGAAACAATATCCCAACATAAATTCTAAACTATTATTTTTAATCTCTGACATAACAACATCATATGCTATACCAAATTTTAAATCATCATTAATATGCATTCCTAAAAGTGCAATTAGCCCTTCATCTAACCTATAACTAACGCCTCCCCAAAGCTTATTATTATATAATACATTGGTATTAATATCCAGTTGTGAAGAAGATCCATCCGATTTTAAATAAATAGAAGGATTAAGTGTAAACATAGGATTTAACTCATGAGCATAACCAGCAATAAGAAAATAATGCCTTGCCAATTCCATTTGACTATTTGACCACTCAATAGTCGGCTCAGTAAAGTGAGAGGTGGAAAGACCTATATATACATCCTGGGTGTTATAATAAACTCCAAATCCAAAGTCCATTGCAGAACCCTTTACATCACCAGTCGGTATCGCATCATCACTAGGTTGAGCTGCTTCAAACCAACCTCCATCAGCACCACTTTGAAACATACCTAAAGACAGTCCTGCTCCCATTTGTCCATTTCCTAAATCAGTACGATAAGCATAGGTCAATTGTAATCCTAAATTGCTAAATGCTGCAATATCATCCTTTACAATATTAAGCCCCACTCCACCATGAATTGCAGGAATACCAGCATCTACACTCAAATTAAGTGTTGTTGGCGCACCTTCAAACCCCATCCATTGTGAGCGGTGAAGCATTGTTACACAAATAGCTTGATTGCTCCCCGCATAGCCAGGGTTATTGGCTAATTTGTTGAACATATTTTGACTAAACTGAGGGTCTTGCTGTGAAAAAACAAGCCCTGGAATCAGCAAAAAAGACAGAGATAATATCGTTCTTTTCATATTCAATTTTATCGTTTTTATAAGTTTTACGGTCGCTAAAATAGACATTTTTTATTTAATAGGTAAAAAATCAGAAGAAACTGAAAACATTTAATTCAGCTTTTGGTAAGTTTTTATCCACCTTTCTGGTGGTTCTCCTTGATTAGATTGCTCATAATCTCGGTAGGAACAAGCTACAAAATAATTATCTTTTTTTTCTTTTTCAGAAGTGGAAAAAGGAACACCAATCCACCATCTTCCGGTTTTATTGCTTTTATAAAACACCACCTCATTCACTCCGTCATCAAAAGAAACAGTGTATTTTGTGCATTCATTTAGGTTAGGATTTAATTCGTTTTTTCTTTGCTTAAAGCCATCCAAAAAATACCAAAACATTTGCGCCATTAGTTTTGCTGTTTGATTTCCTAAATCTAACTCCCTGTGGTATTCAAAAATACCGCAAGCGGTAACTTTATCACTCAAACCAGCATAACGCATAATACTACAACTTTCGGCTCCATCAAAGCCATTTGGGCTAGCATGCACATTGGCAGAAGCATAAGAAGATGTAATAGCCGATAAATCAAAACTTAAAAAATCAGTATTACGCATAAGAGGTTCTACCTCAAACAAATTGGCTTTTACATAACCTAGCCTAAAAGTGTCAAAATGAATTTTATTGAGCATTTCAATGGCAGCAGGGCTTTCAAAATAAGACTGATAGCCAATATTGCAATAATTAAACAAATGATTGGGTTGATAAGCAATCATCTTGCTTAAATAGGAATGGGAATGAATTTTATCCTCTTCTGTACCTAAATCGAAAGCATTATCGACAGAAGTGAAAGTAATGATTTTTCCAATTGAAGCATAGGCTTTATAGATGGCATAAGAAATATCTTGCCCTCCACCAATTATCAAAGGAATGATTCCGTTTTCAAGCAAGCAAGCACAAATTTTTTCAATTTGTTTGAAGGATTCCTTTTTGGTTGGCATTAATTGCAAAGTACCTAAATCAGCCAAAGGAGGAAGCATGTCAAAATGCAAGCTATAAAACTCTTCTCGGATTGCAGAATGATTATCGCCATTATTATCCGTTCCTTCATATTCTGGAACAGAGAAAAAAACAATCTTTGCATTACTTATTTCAGGAAAATCAGTAGAAGTATGTTTGGCTATACAATGCCCAATCTGAGAGGTTTGCCAGCTTTCTGCAAGCAAATCATCTTCAATGGGAAGAAAATGGGAAGATAAATTATACAAGATTCTTTATTTTTTCTTTTGCTCTTTCAGCAAAGATAAACAATCTTCTCTATTTAAACTTTTTGGCTCAGTATCTTTCGGTATTTTAAGATTAATTTTCTTACCTTTTTCAGGAGTAACTTGCACAAATGGGCCGTATCTTCCATTCAAAACTTGAATAAGTGGCTCGCCTTCAAAATTATTAATCAATCTCTCTTTATCAGCTTGAATTTTTATTTTGATGAGTTCAATTGCTCTATCCAATTTTATCGTTAAAGGATCTTCTTCATCCGTTTTTTTGATGGAAGTAAATTTGCCTTTATGCCTTAAATAAGGACCGAACCTTCCAATAGCGGCAACCACTTCTTCTGCTTCAAATTCTCCAACTACTCTCGGTAATCTGAAAAGTTCCAAAGCTTGTTCTAAAGTAATGGTTTGAACGGTTTGTTCCCCAATAATGGAAGCGTATTTTGGTTTTGGTGCATCATCCGATTGTTGCATTTCGCCAATTTGCACCATTGGCCCAAATCTTCCAACTCTTGCATACACATTGTCACCACTTTTTGGATCTTCTCCTAAAAGCCGCTCACCAGATGCTCTTTCGGCAGTTTCATCCACTTCCAATACTTTTTGGTGGAAAGGACCATAAAAATCCGCTATCATTTCATTCCAAACTTTCTTGCCTTCTGCAATATCATCAAATTCGCTTTCCACAGAGGAGGTAAAACCATAATCCATGATATTATTAAAATTCTCTTCCAGAAAATCGCAAACCACAGTTCCCTCTGATGTTGGAAATAATTTACCCTTTTCTGCTCCATAATTCTCCTGTCGTTTTTCCTCTGTTAGCTCTCCATCTTTTACAATTATTGCCCGAATTTCTCTTTGCTTAGCTTCTGTTGTTTGCTTTATCACATATTTTCTGTTTTGAATGGTAGAAATAGTAGCAGCATAAGTGGATGGTCTTCCAATACCTAACTCTTCTAATTTTTTTACCAAGCTCGCCTCTGCATATCTTGGCGGATGTTTGCTAAATCTTTCTATTCCTAAAATTTCCTCAGTCTCAACCAAAGCACCTAATTTTAATGGAGGAAGCATTCCTTTTTCACTTTCAGCTTCATCATCTTTTCCTTCCAAATATACTTTCATAAATCCATCAAAAGTAATCACTTCCCCTTTTGCAACAAACTGCCGCTCATCAGTGGAAATACCTATTGTAGCAATGGTTCTGTCAATTTGTGCTTCTGCCATTTGAGATGCGATTGTGCGTTTCCAAATAAGTGCGTATAATTTTTGATGTCCGCTTTCGCCATCAATTATTTGCTTACTCATATCAGTAGGTCTTATGGCTTCATGCGCTTCTTGTGCTCCCTTTACTTTTGTAGTGAAAGTTCTTCTTTTGGCATAATTTTCGCCATAGGAATTGTTGATGGCAGTTTGGGCAGCCGAAAGTGCATCATTAGATATATTCACGCTATCAGTTCTCATATAGGTAATTTTTCCGGATTCGTATAATTTCTGAGCTACCATCATGGTTTGTGTTACCGAAAACCCTAGTTTCCTTGATGCTTCTTGCTGCAAGGTGGAAGTGGTAAAAGGAGCAGATGGAGATCTTTTAAAAGGTTTTTTTTCAATGTTTCCTATTTTATATTCAGCTGATTTACACTTTTCTAAAAAATCCTGTGCTTCTTTAATAGTATTCAATCTCTTTGGAAGTTCTGCTTTAAATTGCTTACCCTCAGAGGTGGTGAATTCTGCCATTACTCTAAAAGAAGAAACACTATTAAAATTTATGATTTCTTTTTCTCTTTCTACAATTAGTTTTAGGGCAACCGATTGCACACGCCCAGCTGATAGTCCTGGTTTTATTTTTTTCCACAAAATTGGGGAAAGTTCAAAGCCAACCAATCTATCTAAAATCCTACGCGCTTGTTGGGCATTTATAAGATTCTGATCCAAAGCTCTTGGGTTTTCTACCGCATGGGTAATTGCTTTTTTGGTTATTTCATGAAACACAATTCTTTTGGTATCTTTTTTATCTAAGCCAAGCGCCTCTGTCAAATGCCAAGCAATGGCCTCTCCTTCCCTGTCCTCATCAGTTGCAAGCCATATGGTATCTGCTTTTTTTACTTCTGCTTTTAGCTCACTCACTACTTTCTTTTTATCTTCTGAAATAACATATTTTGGCTTAAAACCATTTTCGATATCTATTGCCATTCCTCCCTTTTTGGGCAAATCACGAATGTGCCCAATACTAGATTTAACCGTAAAATCTTTTCCTAAATAACCTTCAATAGTTTTCGCCTTAGCTGGCGATTCTACAATTACTAAGTTCTTTCCCATAATCAATTTTGATTTTAAAATTTTGTGCAAATAAAAGAAGTTTTTTTTGATTTCTCCAAATCCAAATTTTACTGACACATACATTATATTATATATAATATAAGAAAATTTGATTTATGACACATTGTCAGTTTGACAGATTTTTTATTTAACTTTGCAGCCCGAAAATAATGAAAATGGATTTTGAGAATTTGACAGAAAAACAGATTGACGAAAAAAGACAAGGCGAAACTTTTAGTATTGCTAATGCAGAAAATGGCGGTAAAAAGATGTATATTGAAAGTTATGGTTGCCAAATGAATTTCTCCGATTCTGAGATTGTAGCTTCCATATTGTACAAGGAAGGATTTTCCACTACAAATGATATTGAAAAGGCCGATTTAGTATTTGTAAATACATGCTCGATAAGAGAAAAAGCCGAGCAAACGATAAGGAAAAGGTTACAAGTGTACAACTCCATAAAAAAGAAGAAAAACCCAGCAATGGTGGTTGGGGTTTTGGGTTGTATGGCAGAACGGTTGAAAGAGAAATTTTTGGAGCAGGAGAAATTAGTAGATATTATAGTGGGGCCAGATGCTTACCGAGATTTACCAAACCTTATTCGGCAAGTGGATGACGGTAGAAAAGCGGTAAATGTAATCCTATCTAAAGAAGAAACTTATGCAGAAATAAGCCCTGTTCGTTTGGGTGGAAATGGCGTTACGGCTTTTGTTTCTATCACAAGAGGTTGCGATAATATGTGCACTTTTTGTGTGGTGCCTTTCACAAGAGGAAGGGAAAGAAGCAGAGATCCAGAAAGTATTGTAAATGAATGCCAACAATTGCTTGCAGATGGCTTCAGAGAGGTTACCCTTTTGGGACAAAATGTAGATTCCTACCTTTGGCATGGAGGAGGATTGAAAAAGGAATTCAAAAATTTAAACAAAAAAGAGCAAGAAGAGAGTGTGAGTTTTGCCCAATTGATGGAAATGGTAGCAAAGGTTGGTCCGGAATTGAGGATACGATTCTCCACTTCCAACCCGCAAGATATGACGGATGATGTGCTACATATTATGGCGAAACACGATAATATTTGCAACTACATTCATTTGCCTGTTCAATCTGGAAGCAATCATATTTTGAAAAAAATGAACAGAGGTTATACCAAAGAAGAATATTTGCAAAGAATAGAAAAGATTCACGAAATTTTGCCCCATTGTGCTGTTTCCATGGATATGATTTCTGGATTTTGCACTGAAAGTGATATTGACCACAAAGATACTTTGGGTTTAATGGATAAAGTAATTTTTGATTTTGGCTATATGTTCAAGTATTCTGAAAGGCCAAACACCCCAGCACAAAGAAAATGGGAAGATGATGTGCAAGAGGAAATAAAGCAAAAAAGATTAGAAGAAATAATTGAGAAACAAATGGTACATTCTTTAATCAGAAATAAGGAAACCATAGGCAAAACTTATGAAGTTTTGGTTGAGGGAACTTCCAAAAAATCTACCAAAAAATTGTATGGGAGAACAAGGCAAAATAAAGTAGTTGTTTTTGCTAAAAATAAACATAAAAAAGGAACTTATGTAAAAGTACAGATTCAGGACTGCACAGCCGCAACACTCAAAGGAAAAGTAATATAAAATGGATACAAAACAGGCAAAACAAAGATTTGGAATAATTGGTAATGATGCTGAACTAATTCGTGCAATTGATGTGGCCTTGCAAGTTTCCCCTACCGATATTTCTGTTTTTGTGTATGGCGAAAGCGGAACGGGAAAAGAAAGTATTCCAAAAATAATTCATCAGAATAGCAAAAGAAAACACAACAATTATGTGGCGGTAAATTGTGGCGCAATACCAGAGGGCACTATCGATTCTGAACTTTTTGGACACGAAAAAGGGGCATTTACTGGCGCACACGATTCCAGAAAAGGATACTTTGAAGTGGCAGATGGTGGTACTATTTTTTTAGATGAAGTTGCTGAATTACCATTATCTACACAAGTAAGATTGTTGCGTGTTTTGGAAAGTGGTGAGTTTATGAAAGTGGGCTCCTCCAAAGCACAAAAAACGGATGTAAGAATTGTTGCTGCTACCAATGTAAATGTGCAAGAAGCCCTGAGAAAAGGGAAATTCAGGGAAGATTTGTTTTATCGACTGAACACAGTCAGTATCCAAATTCCAGCTCTTAGAAAAAGAAAGGAAGATATACCTTTGCTTTTCAAAAAATTTGCAGCCGATTTTGCCGACAAATATAACACCCCCCCTATCCGCCTTAGTGATGATGCTATGGAAATGCTAAAAAATTACCCTTGGCCAGGAAATATCCGTCAACTGAAAAACTTTGTGGCGCAAATTTCCGTTATTGAAAAAGAAAGAAATATTACGGTCGATACTTTGAATACTTATATCCCTCACGATACAACAAATGAGAAAATGCCAGTACTTTTTGAAGGAGAAAATAGCGGAGAGCTATCCGAAAGAGAGATTCTTTACAAAGTGCTTTTTGATATGAAAAAGGACCTTACGGATTTAAAGAAAATAACTGTGGATTTGATGCAAAAACAAGGACAAACAGATGGAACTTCCGCAAAAGTATTTGATGATTTGGAGGAGGCAAATGTAACTTTAATTCCAAACAAAAAAACGAATGAAACAATGGATGTACCTCAAAATTTATCTTTATTTGATCAAGAAAAGAATTTGATTGTTCGTGCTTTGGAAAAACACAAAGGAAAGCGAAAATATGCGGCAGAAGAATTGGGAATTTCAGAGCGAACATTGTATAGAAAAATTAAAGAATTCGATTTGTAATGCCTAATTTTTTTAATAAAATAACAGTTATTTTTAGCATGGCTTTTTTAAGCTCTTGTGGCTTTTATTCTTTTACTGGCGCTTCCATTTCACCGGATGTGAAAACGGTTGCTGTGCAGTATTTTCCAAACCGTGCAGCAACTATTCAGCCCACCCTTAGTCAAGTGTTTACTGAAAGGCTGAAAGATTATTTTTTGGAGCAAACCAACCTTAGCTTGGAAGCGGATGTGGGCGATTTGAATTTTAGTGGAGAAATTATAAAATATGAAATAAAGCCTATTGCTATTCAGGCCAATGAGCAGGCAGCCCAGAACCGATTAACGATTGCGGTAAAAGTAAAGTTTGAAAACACAAAAGACGAAAACAAAAACTTTGAGCAGAAATTCTCTCGCTATATGGATTATGATAGTTCTCAGAGTTTAGCAGAAGTGGAAGACAATTTAATAGAACAAATAACCAATGAATTAGCAGAAGATATTTTTAATAAAGCAGTGGTGAATTGGTAATGCGAAACGAAAAACTCATAGAAAATATACAAAATCCAATGAATATTGGAAAAGCAGAAATTGCCGATATGCGCATTAGTTTGCAGGCATTTCCTTATTTCACCAGCATGCAACTTCTCTACGCCAAAGGGCTTTACAATACCGATAGCATTAGTTATAATTCTCAACTCAGAAAGGCAGCTGCCTATGTTGGGAATAGGAAACTACTTTTCAAACTTATTACTGAAAATGTGAAAGTTGCTGAGGAAATTATTGAAAAACCAACTGCTGAAAAAGAAATGGTAAAGATAGAGCAAAAACCAGAAACAGCAACCCCAGAAAAAGAATTGGAAATTGGTAAACCACTTCAATTTAATGAAAATGAAACGCACTCTTTTGCTGAATGGCTTGCACTTACAAATGCTAAAAAGATAGATAGAAACAAAGAAGTAAAAGAAAATAATTTGATTGATAAATTTATTGATACACAGCCTTCTATTAGCAAGCTAAAAAGAGAAGAATTCTTTTCGCCAGCAAAATCTGCTGAGGAAAGTTTGATAGAAAATGATGAAATTGTAACTGAAACTTTGGCGAGAGTATATCTAGAACAAGAGCATTTTGATAAGGCAATATCAGCTTATGAGAAATTAAGTTTGAAATATCCACAAAAAAATAGTTTCTTTGCAAACCAAATAAAATTAATTTACGACTTAAAACAAAAATAAAATGTATACAATTTTTGCAATCCTTATTATTATTTGCTGTATTTTACTGGTGTTAGTTGTGCTGGTACAAAACCCAAAAGGCGGTGGACTTTCTTCCACTTTTGGTGGTGGCGCAAGCCAAATGATGGGCGCGAAACAAACCACTGACTTTCTGGAAAAGTCAACCTGGACATTGGCAATAGCACTTATTTCGCTTAGCTTACTATCTAACTTTGCAATACCAAGAAGCAATACAGAAGAGCCAGAATCAATAATGCAAGAGCAAATTGACCAATCGCTTGTACCGCAACAAGTGCCGAACTTGCCAATTGCAGCTCCAACTGCTGACGAGCAATAAGCAATTTTACGTTAAAGAAACTGACAAACTTACACCTTGCCCAATTTGGCACGCTTTATGCAGTGATAGTTTGCAGAACTAAATTTTAAATTAAAAAAATAAAAAATGACTAAAACAAAAATTACACCTCTTGCAGATAGAGTACTTGTGCAACCATCTGCAGCAGAAACCAAAACAGCTTCTGGAATTATTATTCCTGATACAGCACAAGAAAAACCACAAAAAGGAAGTATTGTGGCTGTAGGAAAAGGCACAAAAGACAATCCTATTACTGTAAAAAAAGGGGATTTAGTATTGTATGGAAAATATGCTGGAACCGAACTTAACTATGATGGAGAGGACTACCTTATCATGAAAGAATCGGACATACTTGCAATAATTGGTTAATAATAAAATAAAAAAATAAAAAAATGGCAAAAGAAATCATATTTGATACAGAGGCAAGAGATGCCTTAAAAAGAGGGGCAGATGCCCTTGCAAATGCAGTAAAAGTTACATTAGGTCCAAAGGGAAGAAATGTAATTATTGACAAAAAATTTGGAGGACCCTCCATTACAAAAGATGGGGTAACAGTTGCAAAAGAAATTGAACTGGAAAACCAAATAGAAAATATGGGGGCTCAAATGCTAAAAGAAGTGGCATCAAAAACTGCCGATTTAGCAGGAGACGGCACCACAACTGCTACCGTTTTGGGGCAAGCAATAATTAATACAGGACTAAAAAATGTTGCTGCTGGCGCTAACCCAATGGATTTAAAAAGAGGCATTGATAAAGCAGTGAGTGCTATTGTTGCTGACCTTAAAAAACAAGCAAAAGAAGTGGGAAATAGCTATGAAAAGATTGAGCAAGTGGCTGCTATTTCTGCCAATAACGACAATACCATTGGTGCACTTATTGCAGATGCAATGAAGAAAGTAAAAACAGAGGGTGTTATTACTGTGGAAGAAGCAAAAGGAACGGAAACTACTGTGGAAGTAGTGGAAGGAATGCAGTTTGACAGAGGTTATCTTTCTCCTTATTTTATAACGGATGCCGACAAAATGGAAACCGAACTGGAAAATCCTTATATCCTTATTTATGATAAAAAAATATCGGCAATGAAAGATTTACTTCCAATATTGGAGCAAACCGCACAAGATGGAAGACCGCTTTTAATTATTGCAGAAGATGTGGATGGAGAAGCATTATCTACTTTGGTAGTAAACAAACTAAGAGGGTCCCTAAAAGTAGCAGCCGTTAAAGCGCCAGGTTTTGGAGATAGAAGAAAAGCCATGTTGGAAGATATCGCAATTCTTACATCAGGAACTGTAGTGTCGGAAGAAAGAGGCTTTAAATTGGATGCAACCACTATTGAAATGTTGGGAGGAGCTGAAAAAATTGTAATTGATAAGGACAATACAACCATTATAAATGGATCTGGAAACAAATCGGATATTAAAGCAAGAGTAAACCAAATCAAAGCACAAATTGAAAGCACCACTTCTGACTATGATAGAGAAAAACTACAGGAAAGATTGGCCAAATTAGCTGGTGGAGTTGCCGTTTTGTACATTGGTGCTGCTTCTGAAATTGAAATGAAAGAAAAGAAGGACAGAGTAGATGACGCATTAGCTGCAACCAGAGCTGCTGTGGAAGAAGGGATTGTGCCAGGTGGTGGTGTGGCTATTGTAAGGGCTTCTGATTCGCTTAGCAAAGTAAAGGCCGAAAATGAAGATGAAAAAACAGGTATTAGTATTATTGAAAGAGCAGTGGAAGAGCCGCTAAGGCAAATAGTAGAAAATGCTGGTATGGAAGGATCGGTAATTGTAGCTAAGATAAAAGATGGAAAAGACGATTTTGGATTTAATGCCAAAACAGAAAAATACGAAAACCTTTATAAAGCAGGCGTTATTGACCCTGCAAAAGTAGTACGTATTGCATTAGAACATGCAGCTTCTGTTGCTGGAATGCTACTTACAACTGAATGCGTAATTGCAGATATTCCTGAAAACGAACCAGCTATGCCTCCTATGGGTGGTGGTGGCGGTATGCCAGGAATGATGTAAGAATTAACTATATTAAAATAAAAAACCCCGAATATTCGGGGTTTTTTATAATCAAGAGTTTATATTAACGATATAATTCACCCGTTAAAATCTTTACTAAATCAATAATCCACCAAACATACAAACCTCCAAAGGTTAGAAGCTGCGCTATTCCAATCCAAGTATCGCCCAAGATGAATCTATGAACACCTAAGAAACCTAAGAAATAACACCAAATAAACAATCCCCAATCAACTCTACCTCTGGGAACTTCTATAGATGTATTATTAGAATCATGAAATGTTGTTCCTTCTTCTAAAAGAGGAAGGATTGCACTCTCTTCGATAAGATTTAGATTCCCATCTGTGACAGGGAAAGAGGCGTGTGTAACTGTATTTACTAGAAGTATTGTTGCTGATAAAAATAATATTTTTTCATTCTAAGTAATTTAATTAGTTAATAATAAACAATATTAATGCAAATAAAATTACTATACAATATTTATTGTAGTTTTGTTTTGAGCTATGAAAAATATTGTATTTTTTTTATTACTTTTAATGATCTTTAGGATTGATGCTCAAGAAAGTCAATTCAATTATTTAGGAACACTACTTTTATCCAACAATACTCCAATTAGTTTCAGTATTCATTTTAATGAAGAGAATGGAGTGATAAATGGTTATTCACTCACCAATATAGGTAACCCTGATGAGACCAAAAGTGATATCAGTGGTATGTATTTCAAAAAAGATAAATCATTTCAACTGCAGGAAACTCAAATACTCAGCACAAGCTCGGAAGCAGATTTAAGCACTTTCTGTTTTATTCACACTAATCTTTCTTTTAAAGGAAGGTTAGGAAACAAACGCCTGGAAGGTGATTTTGTGGGCTTTTTTATCAATAATGATACCTGCGCGAGTGGTAAAATTCTGCTTATGGAAAAAGAGAAATTGGAGAAAAAAATAAAGAAGGTAAAAAAGAAAATAGAAAAGTTTGAAGAAAAAAGGGCTACTGTTTTAAAGACTAAACAATTAAAAGATGGAGAGGATTTTGTAGTAAAATGGGAGAATGATAATCTGAAATTATTTATTTGGGATGCTAATGAGGAAGATGGAGATAGAATAAGGCTAAAAATAAATGATGAAATAATTTTATACGATTACACTACAAAAAGAAAAAGAAAAAAAATAAAATACAAACTCAAAGAAGGAGAAAACATCATTGAGATAAAAGCCATTAGTTTGGGCACATCTCCTCCCAACACTAGCCGAATTGAGTTAGTAGATAGTAAAACAAAGTATCCGGTTATTACTCAACTTACTCTGGATAAATCGGTAATCATTACTATAATGAAATAAAAAAGCCCTCCAAGAGGGCTTTTAACAATCAATCAAAAACTATTAAACAAAACTAATCTACATTATCGTGCAAAAAGGAATTATTTGGTTTTATTTCCGTTTTGTTATCCTCCCCTTCTGATAAAGTATATTTAGAAACCTCCGATTCTGAAGAATGTGGTGTTTCATCCAATTCCACATTATCTCGTTTGTAAGCTGGCTCATCTTCCAAAGAAGTAAGTCCAGAAGGTGTTCTGAGCTTCATAGAGATATTCTTCAATCTGTCATCTCTTTCCCTTGACTTATTAGTTAAAACATCTTGGCCTAGGGGAAGGTCCTCACTTTCATTTATTGCGGTTTCTTGAATCTCTTCTTCTACCAAAACCTCTTCTTCTTGCTTTAGTGTTGGAATCAATTCTTCAGGAAAAGCTACTTCTTCATCCAAACTTACTACGACTTTCTGAGGTTCCAAGCCCAACTCTATTTCATTGTTTATTTCCACTTCTTCTGATGATTCAACTTCTTCTTCGACCTCTTGAATATTCATTTCCACCTCCACTTCTTGCTCTATCTCTTCTTCTGTTTCTTCTTCAAGATTTTCTTCAACTTTTATTTCCTCTGAATTATCAAAAATACTGTGTTGCACTTCCTCTTCCTTTTTTGGCGTGATTACTTCTTCTTGCTCCTCTTGATTTAACACATCATCAATATTTGCTTCTCCATCTAAAGTTACAGTCACGTCATCCTTCATCACTTTCACATTAAATCCTGTTGCAATTACAGTGACACACACTTCTCCATTTAAATCAGGGTCAATACCAATTCCTTCAATAATATTCACCTCACAACCAGCTGCCTCCTGAATTTTTTGTTTGATATCCGATAATTCCATCATTCTTATTTCTTCCTCTCCTCCGCCAGTAACAATTTTCAA